>CALGWE010000290.1:0-2085 GCA_937935915.1 uncultured Clostridia bacterium | reverse complement strand
TGGGTTTAATATATTAATTTGTTGCATAAACTCAGTGGACAATTCACTATATGTATTTTTTAGTGCTTCACGATTAATTAATATGACTAGTAAGGCTTTTTCCTCCAATGTATTATTATCATTAATCATACAAGCTAAATATAAATCTTTAATTTCACCTTGCTCATCTATATCATAGTACCAACTAGCTTGTCCTTTCTGCGTCTTAGCAGCTTCCTTTAAAGCTTCACACGGCATCTCCTCTGTGGTTACAACCCTGCCTGCGTACATATCATAACTATATACTTCTCCTACATTAGATATAATGGCTACTGATTGTATATATTTTTCTGCCAAACATATCTTCCTTAAAATATCCTCAATATAAGACCTCTCACCTTCTCCAATTTTCCCCTTTTCAGAAGTCGTTTCACCCAGAATATCATAAAGCCTTTTATCATAAACAATATCTCTTGTAACACTTTGCATATCATCCGAAAAATCAGCCATACGTAATTCAACCATTTTCAAAATATCAGCCATATAACTAATGGACTTATTCTGAATGATCGTATGTGTATTTTGATATAAAATAATTCCCATAAAAATAACAGGGATAATAATCTGAACTGAGAATAATACTAATAACTTTTTTTGTATGGACATATTTTTATAAAATTGATGGATATACTTAATCATTTGCGCCCCCTTGTTGTATCATTTGTGCCTTTTTCTCAAGATTTACCCATTCAAAAACTTGCTCCTTTGAAGTTATGCCTTTAAAAACATTTGGCATTTGTTTCACAATAATATTTTCCCATATTCTCCTATCAATAAAACTATCTACAGGACCTATGCGTTCCTTAGACGCATTTATTAATGCATCCCCTTGTTTTACAATAGCTGTATCTGTAGCTGCCTCATCTAGGTACACACCACTTATAAAACCTGAGTCTTGTTTAAATTTTTGAAGTGTTTCTTTTGAAGTAAAGTCTTTCAGTAGTTTTAAACACCATGCTCTTTTTTCATCATCTTCCCAAGCGCGCTGACTAATATGTAAAACACCATTTCCTAAGCCATAAATAATCGCGCTCGAATCTGCTTTACCGCCTTTTATATTTGGGAAATTAATTACTCTCACACTTTCATCTCCACCATTTAGTACATTATCTCCAATAAACCAAGAGCCTTGTACAATCATGGCTGCTTTTTTCTGTAAGAAAAGATCATTACGTGCCTTATCATCTAATGTAAATAAATCCTCTGGAAATGCACCTTGTTCATAAAGTAATTTCATATATTGCATCCCTTCTCTAAAACAAGGCTTAATTTCTCCTGCTTCATCAAAAGGTTCCTCAATATCTTCTTTGCCTCCCAGTTTCATAATGATATTTTGATATAGGTAACTACCTTCAGGCGTACTATTATAAGCAATAGGGACAATCCCATTTGCTTTAAAAATGGTAACTGCTTCTAATAATTCTTCAAAGGTAGTCGGTACCTTGACCTGATAAGCATCAAATAAATCCTGATTAATAAATAATCCTTCATAGATAGCTTCAACAGGTAACCCATATATGTGTCCATCTATGGTGACATATTCTAAGCTTTCTTTTTTAAATTGGTCATACCACTCTGGATCATCTTTTAATGCCCCCGTTAAATCAGCTATTTCATGTTTTTTTACAAGTGTTTCAAAATCCTTTCCAGGCCATAAACCAAATATATCTGGTGGATTGCCACTGGCAAAATCAGTTTTTAAAATAAATAAAAAGTCTTCTCCTGCCATAGATGAATCCTTAATGATAAGATTTGGATATTTTTCATTAAGTTCCTTTAATATAATCTTTAAGCGATTTGCTTTACTATCATACCCTCCCCAACTACTCATAAAATCTATTGTAGTTTTTTCATCAATAGATTCTATAGGGATAATCGACACCTCCTTTTTGTCATAAGACATATCAATAATGATTCCTGCTATAATACCTAGCAATATTACACTACAGAGTAAAAGATATTTCTTTTGCATGTTGTTTTGCAAAGCTATTGCTTTCGCGTCCCCCTCTCAACCTACTACTTGAAATATTATAATAATCCTTTATA
>CALGWE010000289.1:0-6258 GCA_937935915.1 uncultured Clostridia bacterium | reverse complement strand
ATCTTTTTACTTTGATGATTTTAAAACGCTTATTTTCTTCTACAATTTTAATACGGAAGGCTTTACGAATACCTTCCATACTTCTTACTTGGTTAATAAGTCTTACATTTTGTGTATCCACGATACGCTCAATCATTGGATAAATATCTTTTTTCTCATCTGCTGTAAGTCTTGATTTGAAGCAGTAAGTATTAATTGTTTTTAATGTATCTAAGATTTGTTGTTCTTTAATTTTAGTTACATCTGCAAGTACCCATGTATACTCTTTAGTTTTTACAGCACTATCATAAGTTTGTTTAAAGAAATTCACAAAGGCATTATCTTTTGTGGCAGTTGCTTTTGCAAATTTACCAAGTTTTAATTTAAGTTCGTTTTTAAGATAAACAATTGTATTAGCTTTTACAATTTCACCCATTGCCATAATATTTTTTTCAATAAACTCATAAACTTCTTGTGCTTGCTTTTCATCTAAGCTGCCATTTTTACAAAGTTCACGCATTTTGTCCATGTAATCTAAAAGATTCTTTTTCGTATTAAGTGCTTTTCCTTCGCCTACTTGTTCAAAAATCTCCTCAGCTGTTAAGCCTTGTAATTGTTGTTCCATATTAACTCCTCTTAATTATAGATATCCCTTAGGTACTACCTATTTCTTTTGTAATTTAAGTAATTTATACATATAGATTTCATTATGATCAAATACCTTTGAGAAGGCTTGAATGAAACTTACAACAGTTTCAGGTTGTAAGGCTTCTTGACTATTACCTATCCCTATTAAATGTGCCCAAATAAGATTTTTGTAAATCTCAAGTTTTATAAGGCTCTCTAATATTGTCTCTCCATCTAATGGTACTAAACGTTCAAAGATATAATTTGCAAAATAATTTTCTAACACATATCCGTATTGCACCATAAATTCATCTAAATACTGGACTTTACCCTTTTGCATATTGATGCTTGCAAGTTTTAAATCATCCGATACTTCAAGGCCTAATCCTTTTAATAAGTCATTATAATATGCCTCATAAAAAGTAGAAGGCCATTTCTTCTCTGCACGTAAGGCCTTAAGATTTAATACAAGCTCTAATGCTTTATCTTGCCAATTATCTTTAAATGGATGTTTTAAAGCTGCTGGTAATTTATTTGGCGCTTCATAAGCTTTTATAAGGGCTTGTATTTCTTTTAAGCTTTGTTTACGTGCTAATGGGTCTAACTTTAATAAAAAGTCTTCTAAATCACTAAAACGCGCCTCAAAATCTTTATTTTTATTTTGAAGTAGCCCCATTAATACATTTCTAATGGCTACTAAATAGTCTTGCCACTTTTGTGGTTTCTTTTCATTTAAATTAATCTTAGCACTTACTTTGTATTGCTTAGGTGCATTTTCTAATGTATTTAGCTTGAAGCCTGATTCATTTAGCAAAATCATACGTGCAGCTTCTGGACATGAAAGTGCCATAGAATACTCTATATGTTCCCCGATTTCATTAAAAGTACGTGGGAAAAGTGTACATGTTTCACTTAAGTAATTTTCTCCTAAGTTTGTATAAATATCACACCAGCCTTCTTTAGATAAAAAGGCACAACGATTATTCTTAAGTTTAATTTTAGCTGCATGTTCTTCTGATGCGTTTTTAGTCACAAGCTCTTTATCTAATCGCTTCTTCATAGCTGGATTTTTTACTTTTTTATACTTCTTTAAAGTCGCTTCATCAATACCAATATACCAGCCTGCACAACATGTATCTTCACATTTGGCGCCAATACATTTAAAGTCTTCTACTTGACTTGGCCCTATCACTTTACCTTTCATCCTAAAGTCTCCTCTCTTTAAGAAAGGGCTGCCCTTAGAGCAAGGTCTTAAGCCTTACTTTAAAAGCATCCCCCTAAGTCATTCTTATAAACTTTGATAAGCTTCTTTAATTTGTTCAAGTTCTTCGTAATCGAATTTCTTTGCAATATAACTTGCTTGATCTACACGTCTTAAAGATTTACTAAGTTGTTCTTCAAATCTTTCAATCTCTCTTGTTTCATCTGAAGGAATACGACTTAATCTTCTACGAATACTAATGATATCTTTAATTAATGCCTCTTTACTGCTCATGGTTTACTCCTTTAATCTTACAAATTTATACATGTATTATTTACATATTCATCTCTTAATTTGCTTAAAATAATATTTTAAAATAACACATTTTTGATGTGTCTGGAGGTCTTATTTTGTCACTCAAAAAACTTATTTCATTTTGCTTTTTCTTTCTTCTCATAGGTTATTTCTATGTCACTGTAAAAGCTGCTTACTTCATGCCTACTCATGAAAAAGTAGACTTACTGCCTATTTTAATGCAGGAGCAACTTACAGAAAGAGATTATCAGCTTATTTATGAACAAACTGGTATTGCTAAACCTCTTTATGAAGAATTAAAGACTCTGCCTAATTTTACAGAAAAAATGCTCACATTTCAAGCTGACTATTTGAAAAAGAAAAATGTGAAATGGGTCTATGTACCACCTATTACCTTTGAAGAACGCCTCACAAACCCTTCTGGAGACTTTACTACGGGTTTTGAACTTGCCCCTTATCATAATGGCTACATTCTTTTTACAAAGGCTGCACATTCTCTAGGATGGCACCACGGCCATGCTGGCATCGTCATTGATGAAAAGCATGGTAAAACTTTAGAAGCCATTAGTATAGGTAAAGGTTGCAAAACACAAAACATCCAAAAGTGGCAATATTACCCCACCTTTAAAATGATGCGCCTTAAATGTGCTTCCTTAGAAGAACATAATCAAATCGCTCTTTATGCCAATAATACTCTCAAAAACGCTACTTATCATTTACTAAGCTATCCTTATACAGATATAAATTTCACACCTACCAAAACCCAATGTGCACTCCTTATTTGGCAAGCCTTCTATCACTTTGGTTATGATTTAAATACTTTTAACAACCTCTTTATCACACCAAAAAATTTAGCCAGTAGCCCACTTTTAGAAGTTCTCCAAAATTATGGTTTTAATCCAGAAAAAGCATGGTGATTAATTATGAACTCTATCCCTTATAAAAAAATAAGTTTCATTCTACTGCTTATTATACTTATTATGCTCTTAATACATCCTGTAGTTTCTACTACTTCTCCTTTTTATACAGTACTTATTAACGACTTAAAAGAGACCCCTTTATGCCTCAATCTCTACTATATTACACCTAATGAACATATTGCCACCTATCAGCTTATAGCTAAAACCCTTATACCACAGCATACACCAATGATTCATTTTACAGAAAGCTTTTTATCACTGAGCCTCTATCATTCTGCTTTAAAGCAAATTAACGAGTGCCTTGTCCCAGCACCAGTTCATAAGGATTTTTATAATTATTATCAAGATACACATTACAAAATCCTTATTCCCATAGGTCCTCTTTCTCAAACTTACTTTTTAGATTCACAAACCCCGGATGTGCGTACTGCAAATACAGGACCTTTTCCTTTACCACCTTTCTATCTTAATCATATCCGTTATCATGAAGGCTTATATTATTTACTAGGGGACACTGTAAATGCCTACGAGGGTGATTTATATACGCTAGACGCTACTACACTTAATGTGCTTCATTATACCCATTTTCAGACTTCGCCTTTGACTATTTATAAACAGCATTCTGCCCTTACACAAGATGGGCATGCATTCTTTATCCTAGAAAATGGTCTAGGCCATATAGATTCATCTCATACACGCCCTCACACATTGTCGCTATCTTTTACACCTCAATATGTTCTAGCTGATTGTGCTAATGTGCTGGCCTTTCGCCTGACCCCTAGTACACTACACTACAGTACTTTAAATTCACAAGGTCAGCTTCTTACAACTGCCCAGCTCCCACTCCCTGAAGCCCATCTTCTTCCTGTTCGTGCTTTGCTTCAAGATTCTTATTTAACCTTGCTTACTGCCACCACCAATCATCCTATTTATGAAAATTATATTTTGGTATATGATCTTAACCACCAAAAGCTGATTTACTGTTGTGCCCTGTCTCATTTCTCCCCTTACACCTTATTAGATATCACTACTTGATAAAACACAAAAGGAGAAGCCCCTAAATAATCAACTATTTCGGAGCTTCTCCTTTTATATTTTTAGTTTTAGCTACATTCTCTAAATGTCATATGAGCTGTAAAATAATTTATTTTACCATCTAAGCTTATGCCAGCTATTCTATAGCCAGCTTCTTTGACAGTACCTAAAATAATCTTTATTTTATCCTGATACATAATAGGTTTGTTGTAGTTTATTTGTAAGGTTTCTACCTCTTTTTCCCTATAGAAATCTAAAGGCAGCATATCTAAAATCCATTTAACATATTGTACATTATTCATATGCCCATTGACATCAATCTCTGAATAACGTGCCTTACGCTTTTCCTCCGCAATGATGGTAGTTGGTAAACCTAATTTTTCTAAACTTTCACCTTGATATTCTTTGGCTACTACGCCCTCTCCTATTTCAGGTGAAATGCGTAATGGACGTCCTTTATCTGCATCTAACAAAATATAGTTCATTATAATTTTTCCTATTGTTTCATGAGGTCCCTTCATAATATCAGCGAGCCTTACGCCAAAAAGCTTTTGGTTACCTGCTATATATGTGTTTAAACTAAATTTGTCTTTCCAGCTAAGATTTTTATTTAATATATACTTTACCCTAGATACCACCCAATAATAAGTAGGTTTCACTTCATCTTTATAAAATCCTAAACCTACTAAATCTGCATGATGTACTGCTATATTTTGCATATTTCTTGCAAGCCCTAATAAATTCATATGCCCTAAAAAATCTACATCTTCAATTTCTACTACATAATCTTCTTTTAGCTCTATATCCATTTTTCTCCCCCTTAGCTTAGGTTATTTGATGAACATAGCATCCCCAAAACTAAAGAATCGATACCCTTCTTTTACAGCTTCATTATACGCTGCTAATACGTGTTCTTTTCCTGCTAATGCACTTACTAACATAATAAGTGTTGATTCTGGTAAGTGGAAGTTTGTAATGAGTGCATCAATACATTTAAATGTATACCCTGGATAAATAAAGATATTTGTCCATCCACTACCTGCTTTAATCATTCCGTTTTCATCTGCATTAGACTCTAATGTACGTGTACTTGTTGTCCCAACTGGAATAATTCTACCGCCTGCAAGCTTTGTCTCATTGATGATTTTGGCATCTTCTTCTTCAATCATATAAAATTCTGAATGCATTTCATGTTCTAATACGTCTTCAACTTTAACTGGTCTAAATGTTCCAAGTCCTACATGAAGTGTTACATAAGCAATTTTTACACCTTTGTCTTCAATCTTCGCAAGTAATTCTTTTGTAAAGTGAAGTCCTGCAGTTGGTGCTGCTGCACTTCCTTCATTTTTAGAATAAACAGTTTGATAACGCTCTTTATCCTCTAATTTTTCATGAATATATGGTGGTAATGGCATTTCACCTAATCTGTCTAATACTTCTTCAAAGATTCCTTCATATTCAAAGCTTACGATGCGTTTACCATCTTCAATAATTTCCTCTACTGTTGCTGTTAAAAGCCCCTCACCAAAAATAATTGTATCGCCAATCTTAGCTTTTTTGCCTGGTTTAACAAGAACCTCCCAACGTTTCTCATCCTTGCGAGTAAGTAATAAAAATTCTACTTTTCCGCCTGAAGGACGTGCACCAAATAAACGTGCTGGAATAACTCTTGTGTTATTAAGTACTAAGCAGTCACCTTCTTGTAAGTAATCTATAATATCATAAAAGTGTTGATGTTTTGTTTCACCACTTACTTTATCTAATACCATAAGTCTAGAAGTTGTGCGATCCTTAAGTGGTACTTGTGCAATTTGTGCTTCCGGTAAATCAAAGTAAAAATCTGATGTCTTCATAATCTTCTCCTAAGTCCTTTATCTATTTCATGTAAATTGATTTGTTATTTTGCGCTTCACGCATTCTAGCGTCTAGAAAATAATAACACTTAGGCTAATACTTATCAAGCACCCAGGGTTCTTAGCATTCATTTATCACCTCATTGCCTCTTTCGCCATAAATGAAAATCGCCTAATGTAATTAATATTTCCTTTGCAAATTACTTCTCTATGGGTAAGTGCCTCCTCATATTCATATGCTTCACCTAATAAGAGCTTATATAGCCCTTTTTCATCTTTAAATATCACTTCAAAATCAGGTTCTAGTTGAGTCCTTTTATCTGATACA
>CALGWE010000288.1:0-1740 GCA_937935915.1 uncultured Clostridia bacterium | reverse complement strand
ACAATCTAGAATGTGCTTTGCTTGTAAAGCACAAGCAACTTGTAAATGGCCCCAAGAAAAGAAAAACTTATGCATTATACTTTAAAATACAAATTAATTCATTATAGGAGTGTATAACAATGATTATAGGTAATAAAAATTTTGATACTAACCATCATGCTTATATTATGGGCATCTTAAATGTAACACCTGATTCTTTCTCAGACGGTGGTAAATACAATACCTTAGATGCCGCTTTAAAACATGCTGAAGAAATGATTTTAGAAGGTGCTGATATTATTGATATTGGTGGAGAATCCACTAGACCTGGTTATACTCAAATCTCTGATGAGGAAGAAATCCATAGGGTTTGTAGTGTGATTGAAGCACTTAAATCACGTTTTGATATTCCCCTCTCTATTGATACATATAAAAGTAAGGTTGCTCAAAATGCTATAGCAGCAGGTGTAGATTTAATCAATGATATATGGGGGTTTAAATATGATTTAGATATGGCCCATGTTGTAGCTCACGCCCAGGTAGCTTGTTGTCTTATGCATAATCGCACCACAGATGTTTATACAAATCTTATGGATGAGCTCCTATCCGGTTTACAAGAGAGCATTAACCTTGCCCTAACTGCAGGTGTTCATAAGGATAAAATTTTAATCGATCCAGGCATTGGATTTGCTAAAAACTATGAAACAAATTTAAAGGTCATGCAGCAAGTAGACCGTTTACAAACTTTAGGCTATCCTATTTTACTTGGTACTTCCAAAAAGTCTATGATTGGTCTTACTTTAAACTTACCTGCTGATGAACGTATCGAAGGAACTGTTGCAACCACCGTTATGGGACTTATGAAAGGCTGTCGTTTCTTTAGAGTACATAATGTGAAAGAAAATAAACGCGCACTACTAATGAGTGAAGCTATTTTAAATGCTTAATAAAATGAGGTATCTTATGGATCAAATTAAAATTAACAATCTAGAAGTTTTTGCAAATCACGGTGTTTTTAAAGAAGAAAATGTATTAGGACAAAAATTTATTATCAATGCTACCCTTTTTACTTCTGTAAGAAAAGCCGGATTAACAGATGATCTAACAGCTTCTATTCATTATGGTGAAGTAGCTGAGTTCATTACAAAGTTTATGAAAGAAAATACTTATCAGCTTATTGAAACAGTGGCAGAACATTTAGCTACTAAGCTGCTTTTAAACTTTAAAAATCTTGAAGAAATCACATTAGAGATTAAAAAACCTTGGGCACCTATTGGACTACCTGTAGATTATGTTTCTGTCAGCATTACTAGAAAATGGCATACAGCCACTATTGCTTTAGGTTCTAATATGGGGGATAAGAAGCACTATTTAGAGACAGCCATTTTGGCACTTAAACAAAATCCTAACTGTGAGGTTATGAAAGTATCCGACTTTATTTGTACAAAGCCAGTAGGTTATCTTGAGCAAGATGATTTCTTAAATGCCTGTCTTGAAATGCGTACATTACTTACACCAACTGAATTACTAGATTTACTGCACGAGATTGAAGAAGCTGCCCAGCGCGTACGTCTCATTCACTGGGGGCCTCGTACTTTAGATTTAGATATTATCTTTTATGATGATTTAATCACAGATTCACCCCAGCTTATTATTCCTCATCCAGAAATGGATAAAAGAGGCTTTGTCCTAGAACCTCTTGCACAGATTTCACCTTATAAAGTACACCCACTCTTAAGAAAAAGAGTCATTGATTTACTT
>CALGWE010000287.1:0-1108 GCA_937935915.1 uncultured Clostridia bacterium | reverse complement strand
TATATTCGTAAATATCCTAAAGAAACATTAGCTGCGCAGCTTCTTGGATTTTTCAATAAAGAGGGTGTAGGACAATATGGTATCGAACAGCAATATGAAGAATATTTAGCAGGGGTGCCAGGCCGTACTTTCTCACAATATCAAGATTCAAGGATTGTAACAAAAGAAACCCAAGAGAGTAAAACAGGGGCCACTGTTAAACTGACAATAGACGAAGTGATTCAGCAATACGTAGAGACGACTATGCGTAAATATATTGCTCAGTACGGTGCAACAAATGCCTCAGCCACAATTATGAATCCTAATACAGGCGAAATTTATGCCATGTATTCTTATCCAGAGTTTAATCCTAATACTTATAATGATTTAAGTGAACAAATTGGACAAGCAGCCTGGGATGGTTTAAGTGGTGAAAAAAAATATGAAAAGATGAATGAGGCATGGATTAATCGTAGTATTCAATATACTTATGAACCAGGTTCCACAATGAAACCGATATTTGTAGCAGCTGCTTTGGATGAAGGAATTATTAATGGTTCAGAAACTTATAATTGTCTTGGCTCAATAACAGTAGCTGATAGAAATATTAATTGTTGGAAAACATCTGGACATGGCTATCAAACATTAGAAGATGTCTTGGCAAACTCTTGTAATGTTGGGATGATTGAAATTAGTAAGAAGATGGATTCTGAAAAAGTCCTTGATTATATGAAACGTTTTGGATTTGGTGAAAAAACAGAGGTGAATTTACCTGGTGATAATGCAGGGCTTTTACATAATAAACTTGGGCCAGTTGAGAAAGCAACTTATTCAATGGGACAAGGTATGACAGTTACACCATTACAACTTGTTAAAGCTTATTCGGCAGTTATTAATGGTGGATATTTAATAGAACCTTATGTAGTTTCAGAAGTTATAGATACAGACCATTCTGTGCTATATGAGCATGAAAGACGTGTTTTAAGACAAGTTATTTCTACTGAAACATCTAAAAAGGTTGCAACTTATCTTAGAAAGGTAGTTGAATCAGGAACGGGTAACGCTGCTGCTGTAAGTGGTTATGATGTAGGTGGTAAGACAGGAACAGCACAGAAGATAGGCCGTATTG
>CALGWE010000286.1:0-2940 GCA_937935915.1 uncultured Clostridia bacterium | reverse complement strand
TACTTCTGCTGCCATCTTAGCTATTAGACAGCTTTCAGAGGCTTCAGATAATAAGGTACGTTATAATGTATTACGTAAAATAGGTGTAGATGAAAAAATGATTAACTTCTCACTCTTTTTACAAATAGGATTATATTTTATGTTCCCATTAGCAGTAGCGATTATTCATAGTATTGTAGGTTTAAGTGAGATTAATAAGATGATTGTATTATTTGGACATATCAATATTGCTAAAAATATTTTCTTTACAGCACTCTTTATTATACTCATTTATGGTATGTACTTTGTGGCAACCTATTTAGGCAGTAAAAATATTATTAAAGAACCAGAACGCAGAAAATAAATAAGTAGGTTTGTAGAAAATAGAGGGCTTCTTATCAAATACTCATAAGCTAGAAACTTGGACATATAATGTATGGAGTAAATGATAAGGAGCCAAAAAAATGGAAGAAAAACAAATTAGAAAAATTCCAAAAAAGGCAGTTATGATTAGTTTAACTGTGCTCGCAACGTTACTACTTATTTACTTAGGATTTGCAATTTATTTTATAAGGCATTTTTATTGGGGGACGACGATTAATGCATTACATGTGGGGGGACAGAGCGTAGGAAAAGTAGTGGGTAGATTGACAGCAGAGGCCCATGAATATGAGTTGTTATTAAAAGAACGAGGGGAAGAAACTGAAACTATTAAAGGCAGTGAGATAGACGTTAATTTTGAAGCAAAGGAACAAGTAGAGGAGATTAAGAAAAAACAAAACGGCTTTTTATGGTTATTTAAATTGGGGGCAAATAAAGCATATGACCTAGATAAAGCCTATACATATGATGCACAAAAGTTACAAGATAAACTGGAGAAGTTAAACTGCCTAGATGAAAAGCATCAGGTGAGGCCTGAAAATGCAAGTGTCGTTTATGAGAAAGACTGCTTTGTCATTAAAGCAGGGGATGAGGGAAATCTGATTAAAAAGGATGTGCTTTTAACAAACTTAAAAGAAGCAATTAAAAGTGGGAAGCAGGACATCGATCTAGATGAGGCAGCATGTTATGAAGAAGCTACATATCAAGTCGATTCAAAAGAAGTACTAAATGCAGCGCAAACCTTTAATAACTATCTAAAAGCTGAAGTTACCTACACTATAGGGGATAACACGGAAACGGTTACAAAGGAGCAAATCAAAGATTGGCTTTATACAGATGACAAGATGCAGCCACAATTAGATAGACAGAAGGTAGAAGCGTATATTGATACATTAGCTAATAAATATGATACAGTAGGGGGAACACGTCACTTTAAGACATCATCAGGCACAACCATTGAGGTAAGCGGTGGAGACTATGGTTGGGAAATTGATCGAGATAGAGAAACCCATGAATTAGCCAAAGCTTTAAAGGGCTATGTACCTGTAAAGCGTACACCAATTTGCACCCAACAAGGGGTGGCATATGGTTTAGAAAATGATATAGGGGGAACCTATGTAGAAATTAATTTAAGCAGTCAGTACTTATGGCTTTATAGTAATGGCAAAAAAGTAACAGAAGGCAGCATCGTTTCAGGCACAGCAGATGGCAGACATAATACACCACCTGGCGTTTACAAAATAGATTATATGGAGCGTAACGCCATTTTAAGAGGACCTGGCTACGCCTGTCCAGTATCTTTCTGGATGCCATTTAACGAAGACATAGGCTTACACGATGCCACCTGGCGCGGCAGCTTCGGCGGCACCATTTATCAATATAACGGCTCCCACGGCTGCATCAACTGCCCATATAGCCTAGTCGAAACAATCTTCAACACAGTCAGTTCAGGCACACCAGTTGTATGTTATCATTAAAAAAATAGGAAGGTGTCATAAAATAGGTCCGCTGAGGTAGTGGTGGGTGAGAGGATACTCCTTCCCTACGCTCAGTCAAACAGTCAACCTAAGAGCACTTTGATAATCTTCACTAAGCCTCTCAGGAAATTACTCCACAGGTATCCTCTAACCCACAACGACCTCAGCTGGTATTTTGCTACCCTAGGAGAGGATAAAAGAAAAAGCGAATGTAATTATCTTGATAGTAAGTATAGGGGTTGATGTACTTATAGTATTAGTATACTTTTGTGTAGATGATAAGAGAGTAGCACGAAATTAAAAGTGATTTTGCGTTACTCTCTTTTTAATATAAAATTAACCTTAAATACACTTAAATAATTTTGAAAATAATAAATAGTATGATATATTTAAGATAAATACATTATAAAGGAGTAGGGAAATGAGAGTTGAGGGGACAAATAAAAATATTAAAATGCGTGGTAGGGTTTATACAGAAGGAGAAGTGGTGTATTTAAATTATTCTTGTACTTCTTTAGAGTTTACATGTAAAAGTAAGAAGGTAAGTGTGAGACTCTTTACAGATGGGCACAAAAGAGAAGAAATATTCCTTGCCAAGATGGCTGTTTTTATTAATGGGGAGGAAATGCCATCTCAGTGCTTTATGTTAGAAGAAGAGGAAAAGGATTATGTACTTTATGAAAGTGAAGTAGCAGATACGCTGCATATTAAACTGATGAAATTATCAGAAGCTGCCTTTGCTAAAGTAGGTGTCAAAGGTTTTGAAATTGAAGGTGAGTTATTGCCTTTAGATGTAAAACCAGCCAAGCATAGTATAGAGTTTATAGGAGACTCTATTACATGTGGTTATGGTATTGAAGGCGTATGGAATGTAGATACCTTTTCAACGAAGCAGCAAGATCCTTGGAAAGCCTATGCTGCAAGAACAGCTAGATATTTTGGCGCAGATTTTCACCTTATTTCATGGAGCGGTATTGGCGTGATTTCTTCATGGACAGATACAGGAGATATTAATAATGACTGGCTTATGCCAATGATTTATCCATATTTAGATAGAGGCCTTGAAAATACTTTAGGACACAAAGTATATAAGGCTTGGGAT
>CALGWE010000285.1:0-2942 GCA_937935915.1 uncultured Clostridia bacterium | reverse complement strand
ATTCTTTGAAAGAATGTGAACCAATAGTGCATAAATAGATTATTGGTTTTTTCATTTGCAACAAATCCAACAACACTATCTGGGAAACACGCATCAAAAGTAAGTATTCCTGTTTTGGCAATATTGGCAGCTATTGTAATACATAATGTACCCTTATCCCACATTTTGCTCTGTTGCAAACCTAACTCTGAATAAGTCATTTTATATTCACTAATATATAAATCTGCATTGGCAACATCTCCTGTTTGAATCAAAGGAAATATGCCACCTAATAATTTAGGGTCATTACGAGGTCTATGCTTTGAAACACCTCTTCCTAATAGTCCTAACTCTCCTAGCAACTGTTCATCCCAATTCTTTGGGTTTGACACAGGGTCACCAAACATCTCTATAAATTGGGATTTAATTAATTCATCACAAGCCTCAATTTGCTCTTTGCGTTTATCAATAAGTCCTTGTGCTATATCCAGTACCTTTGATATTTCTTTTTGGGTATCTATGTCATACTTAGGAATTTGAATTTCTTCAAGTACACTCTTTTGTATATGGGGTATTGTTGCCCCAGTACATCTGTCACGTAATGTTTTAGATTGAGCCTGCATATATCGACCTATGAATGGAGTATAAATTTCTTTTGAGTTCGTACTTAATCTTGCTAGCGTACTTCCTATTGCCCCACTAAGACCATACCCAATAGTTCCTGCATTCGCCCCATCCCAAGCAATGATTAAATCATCTTCATGTGCCAAAACATATTTACCATCATTTATACAGTACTTAAGATTATCATTATTTCTTAAATCATCAATCTGGATGTACCTAATTACATCATCCTGACTTTGTTCTACTGCTTCAACTTTTTTCCCTTTGGTAATCTTATATAAGTCACCTAATCTAAAATATTCCATTTTCATTACCCCTCAATCATCTCAGCTAGTTCTTCAATTCCTGCTGTAATTTCCATCTCTAGCTCTCTAATTTTCATAAGAATCTCTTGAGGGTGAGCATATTCTACTTCTTCATACTCAATTTCTTTATACTTATTGATTGAAAGGTCGTACCCATTATCTCTAATTTCTTCCACATCCACAAAGAAACTTTGTTCTGTACGCTTTCTGTCATTTTCTGCTTCTAAGTTATTAAAACGCTGGATAATGTCTGGAATATCATTTGCTTCAACTGCTTGTCTCTTATCATCTAGTGAATAGCCATCTGCCTTCATATCATAGAACCAAACTTTGTCTGTGCCCCCTACTCCTGTTTTTGTGAAGATTAAGATAGCTGTACTTACCCCTGCATATGGTTTAAATACACCACTTGGCATTGAAATAACAGCTTCAAGTTTATTGTTATCTACAATCTCTTTTCTAATTTCCTTATGCGCCTTACTGCTTCCAAAAAGAACCCCATCTGGAACGATTGTTGCACTTCTACCGCCTACTTTAAGACTTCTAAGAATAAGTGCTAAGAAGAGTAACTCTGTTTTCTTTGTCTTAGTTACTTTTAATAAATCTGCACTTACTGCTTCATAGTCAAGAGACCCTTTAAATGGTGGATTTGCAAGCACTAATGTGTACTTCTCTTTGTCTGTGTTTTGTTCTGAAAGACTATCTTTATACTCAATATTAGGATTGTCCACCCCATGAAGCAACATATTCATCGCCCCAATACGAAGCATTGTTCTATCCATATCAAAGCCATAGAACATATGATTATTAAAGTGTTCTTTAAGTCCTGCATTCAGGAAGAGGTCTGCTTCATGCTCTCTTAAGTACTCTTGTGCTGCTACTAAGAACCCTGCACTTCCCATAGCTGGGTCTACAATAACATCACTTGGTGTTGGTTTCATCAGCTTAACCATCATCTCAATGATATGTCTTGGTGTTCTAAACTGACCATTTGTGCCTGCTGTTGCTACTTTTGAAAGAAGATACTCATAAAGGTCTCCTTTTGTATCTCTATTTTCCATCTCAATACCATCAATACCATCTACAATCTTTGTAAGCATTTGTGGTGTAGGAATTTTAAAGATAGCATCCCCCATGTATTTTGAATAAGCTGAATCACCATCTTGATGAAGATTTTTAATGAATGGAAAGACTTCATTAAGCATGATGTTATACATCTCTGTTGCTTCCATATTTTTAAACTTGCTCCATCTTAAATGTTGTTTATCACTTGGGAACATGCCTTCATAAGGAAGTCCAAGAAATACTGCTTCATTTTCCTTTGTAGTCTCAATGTCATCAAGACCTTTAATGAAGAGTAAATATGTGAACTGTTCAATAACCTCTAAAGGATTTGTAATACCTCCTGTCCAGAATGTTTCCCATATCTTGTCGACTCTATTTTTAATTTCACCTGTAATCATACTTTCCTCCATATTTAAGCTTATGCGATCTATCAATAAGCTTATTTTTCGCCAATTTCTTGCTCTCTTTATTATACCAATACTTATGTTTAATAACTATATTTTAAATAATAAATATGCTTAAAAAGCCCCTATAACTAGACCCACTTTTTCCGTCTAGTTATAGGGGCTTATGTTATCTATAGACCAATCAGCTCAGCCTACATAACCTCTTATTTCTCATTTTCGTCTTGTATAATCTAAAAAGAAGCACATACAACTAGCTACCTCATTACCTTCATTTCTATATATATGTACCTGATCAGTTTCAAATTTATATACCTGTTCTTGTTTTATCTGCTGAATGTGTCCATGACATTCTACAGTCAGCACACCGCTAATTACAGTAAGGTATTCTCTCGTATTTTCACCATGACTACCACTCACATATGTGCCACCTGGTTCTACATCTATGCGATAGATTTCTACGAACTGTGAATCTTCATAAGGGAAGCAAGTCCATACTTTATACTGATTTTCCAGTTCTTTTGTTGGTACCATTTCTTCCGGATCAACAAGACAAAAATCAAGG
>CALGWE010000284.1:0-3679 GCA_937935915.1 uncultured Clostridia bacterium | reverse complement strand
TTTTGTGCCTCAACATTATTCTTAGTGCTTGGATAATCTAAGTTATAAACTGTTGAAATCCAGACTGCACGTTTTTCAGTATCTGCACCCACTGCGGCATATACATTTATATTTGCCAAAGCAAGCAACATTACTAGCATGAGGCTTACTAGTTTTTTCATTTTACTTTTCACTATGCTTATCTCCTGTCTCGACATATTTTATATTTATTTGTCTACATTGATTATAAATTTGCACCTTTTATTTGTAAATGGTTTTAACGTATTTGTCATAGTTCTGAAATGTTCTACATTTATAATACAGTTGGTGTTTAAAAAAAATCTTTTCGGTTACACTTCATATGTGTATTGTTACAAACTTGTAAGAATTTGTTTAGGTGATTCCATATTTTCTTCACACAAAACAAAGTATACTAGAGGTATCTCTTACAAAAGGAGTAATTATATGAAATTTTTAACCAAACTATTTAAATATTTACTTTTAACAATAGCATTCTGCTTACTACTTGCCGTAGGCGTGATTAGCTATGAATACAAAGAGGCTATACCTAAATACAATGTGGATGATACCATTTTAGCTATACGTGCCAAAACCCACTACACGCCCCTTGGTGAAATTAATCAGACCTTCTTAGATGCCTTAGTTGCCATAGAAGATCGCCGCTTCTATAAGCATGGTGGGCTAGATTTCATCTCACTTAGTCGTGCACTTCTTACTAATCTTAATAGTGGAGATATTGAACAAGGTGGCAGCACCATTACCCAGCAACTTGCCAAAAATGTTTTCTTAGATGCCAAGCAAACTCTCTCACGTAAGGTTAATGAGATGTTCGTCGCTTATTATCTAGAGCATCATTATACAAAGGATGAAATACTGGAACTTTATGTCAATGTAATTTATTATGGTGGTGGCAATACCGGCATTTACGCTGCCAGTACCAACTTCTTTAATAAATTGCCAGCTGATTTAGACTTTAATGAAGCTACCTTACTTGCTGGGTATCCACAGGCACCATCTTACTATAGCACCAATAAAGCTGCTGCCTTAGAGCGTCAAACACAGGTTATTACGGCTCTTACCGAATACTCAGACACCTATGACGAAACAGCTTTATCTTATTAAACAAAAAGGAGCTGACACGAAATTATAAATAATCTCGTGTCAGCTCCTTATATTATTCCAAGAGGGTATCGTAAACTTATCATTAATCTTATGATACCCTCTTAGCACTTATATACAAGTATACTCATACTATAGTACATTAATCTCTATACTTACTATCAAAATGATAAAATTAACTTTTTCTTTTATCTTTTATTGCTGCGCCTTTGCATTTACTTGGAAAACAAGTTGCCCTTCTCCAAGTTCATTACTCTTAATGGTCACAATTCCTGTTCCAACCTCACCCTTTGTGCGAACATAAACAGCTAAATTGCCTCCCACTAAAGACTGATAGGTATGGCCCATAATTTCTATAGCACCACTTGTTTCTACACGTACCACCTCATTGATATAAGGCAGCAAATTATCATTGGCATCAACTGCTTTAATAATAAGGCGTGTGGCATCATAAGTTTCACCTAATGTTAATTCATGACGTCCTGCTTCTGCAAAAATACGTGCCGGTGTATAGCCACCCTTTACTAAGGTGCCTACTTTTTCCCCATCCTTATAACCTTCAAAAATATATTTTGCTTTGGCATTTCGTGTGCCTAAAATATATTTATCATAAAGACGATGAATCGCTTCTCTATTCATTTTACTTTTAAATCTAACCAGCATAAGCTTACCTTTGATGTCAAGTGGTAAGTCCCCCTCATTTGTAGCCATTGCCATGAGCACAGACTTAATGAGGGTAGCATCTTTTGGCGAATAGCCTTCTTCTGTTACAAGGCTTTCCCCAATATAGTCATCAATATAAATCGGTGGGTGCATCAGATTTGGGAATTCTTCTTTATCTGGATAAAACTCACCTATATAACTATCATCTTTATATAATTTCACCATATCGCAGTTTGTAAACACATAAATGCCTCCAACTACATTTCCCTCTTCACCTTGCATATTACTACTTGCTTCCATCACAAAGTGATGATCTTGCTGACTTGCATAAGCATAGGCTGCTAATTTAAATTGGCGTTCACTATCTAAAACACCTGTGTAACATACTTTTCTTCTACCACCCACGTAAGTCACATAAGCTTCATCCACATAACTCTTGGCAATAACTCCACACATTCTTTCACTTGCATTTAGTTCATCTAAAACACGCATATGTCTTAAAGCAAACTCTGTACGACGTTCTTCAATATCATAATTCTTAGTTGGGAAAAGATTACCTGTATGACTGGATACTAAATAAGGTATGTCATTATTTGGTGCTACTTTATCAGGATCTTCTAGTCCATCCCCGCCATCTGTATAACTTAAATCTTCATATGTATACACATCAATAAGACTTTCATCTTGGGTCTGTCCACCAATAGCTCTTGCACTATCTAATTGTTTTAATAACTTATGCATATGTACTTCATAGCTTGTAGCTTCTTCTATTTGCCCCATTCCCCATAGCACTAAGCTTGTATAATTACGATAAGCCTTGATAAAGCTTGTAAATTCACGCTCATGTACAGATTCTTCATCTAATAATTCTTCACGGCAAGTCCATTTTGGTAATTCCATAAATACAAGAAGACCTAAGGCATCACATTTTTTAAGGAAACTTGGTGTAATCCCTTCTTTTGTCACCTTCACCATATTCATATTTAAATCTCTTTTAATCATACATGCATCATTAGCTTCTAAATCTGCTACAGGTATGTAATTAGTGCTTTCTAAGCCCTCTCCCCTACTTACCCCATATAACTTCAGCTTTCTACCATTTAAATAAAAACCATCTGTTTTAAACTCAGCTTGTCTAAAACCAAAAGGTATAATCATTTCATCTACAATACGGGCATCACATTGTAATAAAATATGTAAATCATAAAGCATAGGATCTTCTACATCCCAAATCTCCGCTTTTGTGGTTTTCATATTTAAATGTGGTGTTAAACTTCTTAGTGGATTACTTATAGCATTGGCAATGACATTGCCCTTTTTGTCCATTACTGCTGCTTGGACATTCATCCCTTCTACCAAGCCCACAATCTCAATAGCCACATCTACTTCCTTTTCTTCTTCAAGTACATGCTTCGTTGTAATGCCTACACTTTCAATATAAGCTGAATGTTTATGCTTTAAATAAACTGGCCCGTGAATTGCGCCTCCCTCTTCACCTGTCAGTACAACACTTATTTTGTTAAGGGCATTATACTTCACAAACTTTGTAATATTGGCTTCGAAGTAACCATATGCTGTATAACGTTGCTTTGCTAAAATCCCATTAATATATACCTGCACTTCTCCCCTAATGCCATCAAAGCAAAGGAATAGATTTTCATCTTTCTCCTCCCTTGTAATTTCAATGCATTTCTCATAATAAGAAGTTATGATATTACTCTCCTTAGAAGTTTCATCATTTTTATATTCATTGCAATCAATCTTTGGTAGGTATGGTAAATGTATCGTATGTACTTTTCCTTTTAATATATCTAAATCATCTTCTTTGAAATTTAATTTATATTGCCAGTCGAAATTTAAATCAGTAATCTTTCCCATTTTTCCTCCTATTAATGGT
>CALGWE010000283.1:0-1069 GCA_937935915.1 uncultured Clostridia bacterium | reverse complement strand
TGCACATGACAAGGTGTCCCTACAAAAAGTACCTTTTTACCTTGTTTTAAGTCTTCTTCAATTTGAGCAATCACATTATTGAGTTCACCTTGTACATATTTGGACTTTCTCAGTTCATCTAAAGAGACTTGTTTAGTGTTTGTATAAATTAAGCATTTCTTTTCATAATCAAAACTTGTGCCATATACAACGCCGTCTTGTGACAGAAAATATTCAGCAAGTGCTGTAAAAGCCCCACCAGATGAACTTTGGCGGCGTATTGTTTCATCTTTATGCCAGCCGTAATAAGCTTTTTTATAAGTATTCTGCCCAGTTTGTTGCATTTGGGGACAGACGGCTTGGCATCTGCCACATTGCATACACTTTTCTTCATTAATACTAGGATATAAAAAGCCCGCGTCATCTTTTTTCATTGTGATGCATTTTTGAGGACAGGCAGTATAACATGCAGTACACCCTGTACACATCTCCATATTGTCTAGTACTTTCATTCTACGACCTTCTTTCCTAAAGCATGATAGATTTTCTTAAAGATCTGCGTCACGATATTTCTAATATAACTAAACTCTTTTGTCTTAAAGTAATATGCCAAAAAGATAACGTTAGGGATGATGAGACAAATAATCATCTTCACGATAAAATTCCCTATACTATAATGTGCTAAAGGTAAACAACATACTTTTGTGATACCAGCTGCTATAACCGTCATCAGACAATACATACAATACTTTTTAAAATAGCCTAAAGGTGATTTATTAAAACGATATTTATAAATTACCACAGGTTCATACCAACTTAGTACGAGTAATCTACTCATTAAGGTGCCTAATACAACGCCTAATACGCCAAAAGGTTTAACCATTATAATAGAAGTTACTGCATTAACAATTGCCCCTATTAAAGGACGATACTTGCCTTGCACATATAATCCCATGGTGTTTCTGAAAATCATCGTTGGATTATGTACGCCTATAAAATAAAAACAAAACACCATGGTAATGACAATTGCTTCACTGAGCAAATAGTCTTTACCAGCCCATAATGCTATAAATGGATTAACTAATATGTA
>CALGWE010000282.1:0-4145 GCA_937935915.1 uncultured Clostridia bacterium | reverse complement strand
TTTAACACAACAACAAGAAGTTAAAAAAGCTGCTGAAGCTGCTATTAAAGAAAAAGTAACAGACTTATTAGGTGATATTTATAGTGATGTACGTATAAGCCCTAATCTTGTATTAGACTTCGATCATTATATTGAAAATAATAAAGAATACACAGCACAAGGTGATGATGGACAACGTGGTGTCATTATTCAAGAAAATACACAAAGTAGTTCTTCAACATCAACAGATGGTAGTGGCGGTGAACCTGGTACAGCAACAAATGGTGGAGATATAACAAGTTATGTACAAGAAGGTAATTCAGGGACAAGCTCTAGCAAAGAGAATCAAAAAGAAATTACATATTCACCAAGTGTAAAAGAGACACAATATCAAAAAAATATGGGGGATATTGATTTAGAGAAGTCTTCTATCGCAGTTAATGTTATTCGTAATAAAATTTATCGTGAAGAAGAAATTAAACCAACTTTAGTTGGCACAACATGGGCAGAATTCAAAGCTCAAAATGGCAATCAACAATCATTTACAGTAGATCAAGGTATTGTAGACGCTATTAAAGCAGCAACAGGGCTTCAAACAGTAAGTGTAAATGGTTATGAAATTCCTAGATTCATTGATCAAGAGCCATACGTAATTGGTGTTAAAGATTACATAATGTACATTATACTTGCTTTAATCATCATCATTGGAATCGTAGCACTTCTTATGAGATTTAGAAAACAAGATAGTGAAGTGGAAGTAGAACCAGAATTAGAAGTAGAAGAAATGCTTAAGACAGCAAAAGAAGAAGTGGAACTTGAAGAAATTGAACTTAAAGAAACACTTGAAACAAAACGACAAATTGATAAGTTTGTAGATGAAAAACCAGAGGCAGTTGCTAACTTATTACGTAACTGGCTTACTGAAGAAGATTGGGAGTGATCGTTTGACTAAGGATGAATATACAAGTAAACAAAAGGCAGCCATGCTCCTTATAGCTTTAGGTCCTGAGAAATCATCTAAGGTATTTAAACATTTAAAAGAGGAAGAAATTGAGCAGCTTACATTAGAAATTGCTAATATTAAAGCAGTATCTCCTAGAGTAAAAGAGGAGGTACTGCAAGAATTCTATGAAATGTGTCTCGCACAAGATTATATCGCAGAAGGTGGTATTGGTTATGCAAGACAACTTCTAGAACAAGCATTAGGTTCAGATAAAGCAGTTGAAGTTATTAATAAACTAACTGTATCACTTCAAGTAAGACCATTCGAATTTGCAAGAAAAACAGATGCTTCTCAACTTGTAAACTTTATACAAAACGAGCATCCACAAACAATTGCACTTATCTTATCTTACTTAAAGCCAGCGCAAGCAGCGCTTATTATACGTTCACTGCCAGCAGAAATGCAATCTGATACAGCACGAAGAATTGCACTTATGGATCGAGCGTCACCAGATGTAATTAATCAAATTGAACGTGAGTTTGAAAAACGACTTTCAACACTTGTTTCTGAGGATTACACAACAATTGGTGGTATTGATTCAATCGTAGAGATTATCAACCAAGTAGACCGTACAACAGAGAAAAATATTATGGAGAACTTAGAAATCGAAGATCCAGAACTTGCAGAAGTTATCAGAAAACGTATGTTTGTATTCGAAGATATCATTATGCTTGATCCAAAATCTATTCAACGTGTTCTTCGTGAAGTTGATAATCATCAACTTGCAATTGCGCTTAAAGGTGCAGGCGAATCTGTTAAATCTGTTATCATGGAAAACGTTTCAAAACGTCTTGCTTCTATGATTGAAGAAGATCTTGAATACATGGGACCAAAACGTGTTAAAGAAATCGAAGAAGCACAACAACAAATTGTTAATATCATTCGTAAGTTAGAGGATGCAGGTGAAATCGTTACATCACGTGGAGCAGGAGATGAGGTAATTGTCTAGTATTATAAAAGGTGAACGCATCAGAAACCAAAGTGTTATCAATTTATCAGAAAGATTTAAAGCTATTCATATTGAATATGAAAAAGCCGAAATAGAAGATGAAGCTTTAGATAAAGAGGAAACTGTAGAAAATCATTTACAACAAGAAAACACCCAAGATGAAATACTGCAAGAAGCAAGGGAAATGGCAAATCAAATCATTGCAGAAGCTAAACAACATGCAGAAGAAATTTTATCAGGTGCCCTAGCAAAAGCAGAAAGCATTAAAGAAGACATAAGAGCAAAGCAAACACAGTTACTTTATGAGACACAAGAAAAAACACAGTCCCTGCTAGAAGAAGCACATCAAGAAGCAGAAATGATAAAAAGACAAGCACATGAAGAAAAAGAAGCACTTATAAGAAGTTCAGAAAATGAACTTACAGAAGTACTTCAAAAGCTTTTAGGACATATCATAAGTGAAGAGTTGTTTGATAATACAAAATGGCTACAATGCTTGGTACATAAAATGTTACAAGAATGTCCTACAAAGGAAGAAATCATAGTGTATGTATCACCAGAAACTTACGATAAGTTAAGTGAAGACGTAAAAGCAAATATAGTAGCCTCAGGCGACAAGGTTAGATTAGAAGCAAAAAACAATGTAAGTAATACAGCTTGTATAGTAGAAACGAAACAAGGTAACATCGTTTATGATGTTATAGAAGGTATGGAACGTGTGGTTTCAGAAATTAAAATTTTGGACAAGTTGTCATAGGAGAGCATATGGTCAATTTAGGAAAATACATTAATATCACAAACCAGCAGTTATGGACATATACAGGTGAAGTTACAAAAGTTGTAGGAATGGGGATTGAATCTTGTGGTCCTATGGCTAATATTGGGGATATTTGTTATATTGCAACACGTAAAGGTGATAAATCAATTAAAGCAGAAGTGATTGGATTTAGGGATGAAAACTTATTACTTATGCCATTAGGTCAGTTAGAAGGCATAGGGCCTGGATGCAAGGTAACAGCTTACGGTGACAAACTGAATGTCAGCGTAAGTGAAAACCTTCTAGGAAAAGTTGTAGATTGGCAAGCAAAGCCTATTGATGGTACTGAAGTATACTGTGCTGACACAGTGCCTATTGATAATGAGGCACCTAATCCACTGACAAGACAAAGAATTCATGAACCTATTTCATTAGGTATACGTGCTATAGATGGTATGCTTACTGTAGGAAAGGGTCAAAGAATTGGTATCTTTGCAGGTAGTGGTGTTGGGAAGAGTACTTTAATGGGTATGATTGCTAGAAATGCTCTATCTGATATTAATATTATTGCACTGATTGGTGAACGTGGTAGAGAGGTTCGAGAATTCATTGAGAAGGACTTAAAAGCCGAAGGTCTTAAACGTTCAATTGTTGTTGTTGCTACATCAGACCAGCCTGCACTTATGCGTTTAAAGGCTGCAATGACAGCAACGGCATTAGCCGAATATTTTAGAGAACAAGGGAAAAATGTACTTTTAATGATGGACTCTCTCACAAGGTTCTCAATGGCACAGCGTGAGATAGGTCTTGCAGTAGGTGAGCCACCAG
This sequence comes from uncultured Clostridia bacterium, assembly GCA_937935915.1. Classification (GTDB taxonomy): domain Bacteria; phylum Bacillota; class Clostridia; order Lachnospirales; family Cellulosilyticaceae; genus Cellulosilyticum. The sequence goes on along the minus strand of CALGWE010000282.1, from coordinate 629 downwards.
TTTCAAGAGGTTATACACCTTCAGTATTTGCAGCCTTACCGAAACTCTTAGAAAGAGCAGGTAATTCGGATAAAGGAAGTATTACAGGAATGTATACTGTATTAGTAGATGGAGACGATTTTAATGAACCAATTACTGATACTGCAAGGGGTATCCTAGATGGACATATTGTTCTATCTAGAAAGCTTGCGAATAAAGGTCATTATCCAGCTATTGATGTGCTAGCTAGTATATCCAGGGTTATGAGTGACATTGTAACAGATGAGCACAAAGCATTTGCAAGAGAAATTAAAAAACAGATGGCTGTTTACAAAGAATCAGAAGACCTTATTAATGTAGGAGCGTATAATCGCGGAAGTAGTCAAGAAATTGATGAAGCTATTGATAAGATTGGACCAATTAATAACTTTTTACAACAACCAACACATGAAAAAGTAGATTTTCAAACCACTTATGAAATCATGTCACAAATAACAAAGTAGGGTGAGTAAATGTTTAGATTTGAATTACAACCAGTCTTAGCCCTTAAGGAAAAGCTAGAAGATCATAAAAAGAGAGAACTAGGTGTTGCAAATACACATAAAGAACGACTTGAGGGCGAGAAAAATACGCTAATAGAACTACATGAT
>CALGWE010000281.1:0-1542 GCA_937935915.1 uncultured Clostridia bacterium | reverse complement strand
AGTATCTTTTGGTAAACAATATCCACCATATCCAAATGAAGGATTATTATAATGAGTTCCTATTCTTGGGTCAAGACCAACACCTTCTATTATCTGCTTTGTATTTAAACCTCTAACTTCTGCATATGTATCTAATTCATTAAAGAAACTTACTCTTAATGCCAAGTATGTATTGGCGAATAATTTGATAGCTTCTGCTTCTGTTAAATCTGTAAATAATACATCCACATCTTTTTTTATAGCACCTTCTTTTAATAAGCCTGCAAAAGTCTCTGCTGCCGCTATCATTTCTTCACTTTCAGGTCTTCCTACAATAATACGACTTGGATAAAGGTTATCATATAATGCACGCCCTTCTCTTAAGAATTCAGGTGAGAAGATAATACGTTCATTATGATATTTTTCACGAACACTCTTTGTATAGCCTACTGGTATAGTAGATTTAATAACGATAGTTGCCTTTGTATTGACTTTCATTACAAGTTCAATAACCGCTTCTACAGAACTTGTATTAAAGTAGTTTTTAACAGGATCATAATTCGTTGGTGTTGCAATAATAATAAAATCTGCATCTTTATAAGCACTTTCAGCATCTAATGTTGCTTCTAAATTCAGCTCATGATTTTGCAGATACTCCTCAATTTCTTTATCTACAATAGGTGATTTTCTTTCATTAATAAGTGCTACTTTTTCTGGCATAATATCTACTGCTATTACTTCGTGATTTTGTGCTAACAAAATAGCATTTGATAAACCTACATATCCTGTCCCTGCTACTGCAATTTTATACTTTTTGTTTTGTAAACTCATATTAATCTCCCTCTATTAATACAAACTCTCTTAATATAACTTGCCTTGCCTATTGAAACTTTTACATTTAGAAACTTTCTCTTCTATAGTATATGATAAGTTAAACCCCTATCTTTGTAAATAATATTTCCAATTTTTTATATTACAAAAACATAAAAGCAAGGTATATACATTACATCCATTAATATGTTGTATATACCTTACGCTTATATTGCAATTATTTTTGTTTCTTTATATAATTTTACAAATTATTTTTTTAATTATATAATTATAAGAATAAATGACATCATTTTTATATTAGGAGGATTACTTTGACAGCAAACAAAATGGACCGTGTAAATCGCCTTTTACACCATGCAAATTTTATATCCTATTTACAAGCTATTGAAGAATGTGAAATAGATCGTATCTATTGCAAACATAATATGGTACATTTAATGGATGTTGCAAGACTCACCTATATTAAAGTGCTTATGGAAAAGCTTCCTTTAGAACAATCCGTTATTTATGCCACTGCCCTACTTCATGATATTGGCAAACCGCAACAATACCGTCAAAACATTCCTCATGAACAAGCAAGTGCCAAGCTAGCCCCAGCTATTTTAAAAGATTGTGACTATACACCAGATGAAATTAAATTAATTACACAAATGATTCGCTATCATCGTGGTTTTACTTTAGATTATGAAGCGGAACAAATTTCTTCTGAAGCTAAACGTATGATTCAGCTTT
>CALGWE010000280.1:0-39162 GCA_937935915.1 uncultured Clostridia bacterium | reverse complement strand
AGATATCACATGCTTGGAGCTTATTCTACTTGTAAATTTAACTAGCACAACTCGTTAAGATAATTATTTTTAAGTCCTATCATTTTCATCGTCATATACCATGGAATAAGTCCTGCACTAATATACATGGTCATCACGCACATACGATAAATAATTTTACGATAAGGCATTTCCTTCCTACTCACTAAATAACCGAAGAAGCTACAGCACCCCACTGTCACCACAGTTCCCAAAATAGCCCTAGAAGCTGAAATCACAGAAGCTGCTAAGATATTACTCCTCTCAAATACTTCCTTATAGGTTTGTAAGCTTGGAGATACTGGGAGTAAAAATATACCCTGCAATTCAACAGCCTTCGGGTCACTTAAAGAATATAAAAATACATAGTAAAATGGATAAAAACATATGATTGCAAAAGCTATTAACAAAATATAGTTCATCACCATAATGATTTTCTCACCAATCGCTCTATTTCTCATTACGCTCCTCCTCCCTTACAAAATGGCTTCTCCTCTAAATTTCTTAGCCATCTTATTGACTGCAAATAAAATAGCTACACTTACAATAGACTTTGCCATTCCAACAGCTGTGGCATAGCCAAACTCCATATTGGTAATACCTTGGGTATAAATATATGTATCTAATACATCAATCTTATTTAAAATCAAAGGATTCCTAAAAACATAGTATTGTTCAAATCCTGTATTTAAAATATTTCCTACTGCCAAAATTAGCAGTACAAAAAATGTTTGTTTCAGTTCAGGCAAGCTAATATACCATATCTTCATGAGTCTTCCTGCGCCATCTACATCTGCTGCTTCATACAAAGTTTTATCAATACTGGATAAGGCTGCAATATAAATAATGGCATTCCAACCTAAAGTCTTCCATAAACTAATTAAAGTTTGAATAAGCCATACTCTATTATCATCTAAGAGTACCTCCACCGGTGCATTAGTTAAATGCAAATGTAAAAGTATTTGATTAATGCCCCCCTGACTCCCAAAGAACATATAGAAAATCCCGTAAACAAGTACCCAAGAAATAAAGTTTGGTAATGAAGCCACGGTTTGTAGCATTCTAGAAAGCTTTGCATTTCTTACCTGCGCTAGTCCTAATGCAAATAGCACTGGAAGCGGCATTGTAATTAACATCATCCCTCCCATCATTAAAGTATTTCTAAGCGCTAATGGAAATGTGCTTCCCTTCATCCACATACGCTTAAATAAATCCAGTCCCACAAATTGAACATCACCTAATGCTCTTGGCATGCCTTCTGAAAAGGCATAAATCCACCCTACTAATGGTAAATAGTTAAAGATAACCATTAAAATAACAAAAGGTAATGCCATATAAAATAATCTCATCGGGCTGCTTAAAAGCTTTTGTCTGTTCAACCTTATCACCTCCAATTGCATTATAGTTTTTCTATGCTCTAAGCAACAACATCAATAATTCTATATAACTCTAATTTTTCTACATCTTTCCTATCCTGTAGCTTTATATGACACAAAGTGTGCTATACTAGACTCAATTTTATACTCTAATCCTTGAGGTGATTATATTGATTAAACAGTTCTATCACAAATACATTGGTCAAAAGCTTTTTACAAAAATTATATTGATTTATACTTTCATCATTATAGTAACTCTTATGACACTTTCTTTAGTTATCTTAAAAAGCTACACACATTCTGTCACAACTGGCGCCCTAAACTATTGCACTAGTGTTACTCAGAAAACTACCAATTATTTTTCTCAAAAGATTTCCCTTATCAAACGCATCCAACAGCTGCCTTATTATCATGAAAAACTTTATGGAGATGTGCTTCTCTTTGATAACGCTACTTCTAACACTTACTCTATGCACTACTTTTCAAGTAAAAACACCTTAGACCAATACTTTATGTATATGGAAGATTTAGACCCTAACATTTGCCATATTCATGCTTATTTCATGACTAGTCGTTACTGCTATGCTTATAAGCCCTACAATAACAAAGGTGCTTCTGAACAAATATTTAATCTTAACTTAAATACACTGAGTGAACCCTCTAAGACTAATAGCTTTACGCCTTCATTAGTCCCTACAGACCACTACTTTTCTTCTCAGAACCTTGCTGCACCTAATTTCACACTAGCCTTTAACTTACGTTCTAAAGACCTTTCACACATTGTAAGCACTCTTTTTGTTACCTTTGATTTAAATGAACTTACTCAGCTCCTAGCTCAGGATTCTACTTTTCAAAGTAATGTTATTGTCTATGATTTAGATGGCAATATTGTTTATGATTCTTCTCATCTTGCAACCACTAGTCCTGACTTTAATTTTGATGCATTAAAAAATACCGCTTCAGATGTCACTAAAACTTCTAAGCGGCTTATGATTACTCATATAAATTCAGATTTAGGCATTTTGATTACCTGCGCTATTGAAAACACAATTATCAATCAAAACACAGCACTTATTCGAAAGATCACTTATCTTATTACACTTATTTGTATTTTCATAGCCCTTGCTTTATCTTGCTTCTGCATGTCCTTCTTTTCCAAACGTATTCATGCTATTTGCAAAGGCATTGTTAAAGTTAAGGAAGGTAACTTTAAAGAACGTATTCATATTGGACAAACTGAGGATGAACTTAATCTTATTGCAACTCATTTTAACTATATGTGTGACAGCTTAGAAATTTATATTTCACAAGTTTATAAAGCAGGCTTGCATCAACAAGATGCGAAGCTTAAACAAAAAATCGCTGAATACTATGCCTTACAATCTCAAGTAGATCCACATTTTCTTTTTAATACGCTAGAATCTATTCGTATGAGCGCTCTATCTTGTGAAAATCCCAAAATTCCTCAGATGATTTATAAGTTAGGTTCACTCTTTCGTAGTAGCATTAGACAAGACATGTTTGTCCCTCTCAAAAACGAAATTGATTATTGCACAGCTTATCTTGAACTCTTACAACTGCGTTATGAGGATTATTTGATTACAAACTTTAATATTGATTCTTCCCTTTATCAGTACAATATCATTAAACATTTACTTCAACCTATTATTGAAAATGCTATTGTCCATGGTATGGACACTGATGAAGGCCCCCTTACAATACATATTACCGGCCAACTTATAAAAGAAAATACTATCATACTTACCATATCCGATGATGGACAAGGTATCTCTTTAGAAAGGCTTACAGCAATCCAAAATGCTTTAAAAAACAATCTCGAAACTCACTCTAAATCTACTGGTAAAAATAGTGTAGGCCTTACTAATATTAATGAACGTATCCATCTTGTTTACGGTATGGATTATGGTTTGGAACTTATAAGCAAAGAAGGTAAAGGAACAAAGGTTATACTAAAAATACCTGCAAAAACAGAAAAGGAGCTTAAATACTATGTACAAAGTAATGTTAGTTGATGATGAAATCTATATGTTAAATGGACTTAAGCATATTATTAACTGGGAAGCTTATGGATTTGAAATCATAGGTACTGCTTCTAATGGATTAAAAGCACTAGAGCTTTCTAAAACTCTAGATATTGATCTCATTATTACGGATGTTAAAATGCCTAAAATGAATGGCTTAGAACTTATCCATGTCCTTAAAGAAACAAAGCCTCATATCAAATTTATTATTTTAAGTGGCTACAATGATTTTGACTACGTTAAAGAAGCACTTCAACTTGGTATTGAAAATTATCTTTTGAAACCTATTAATGAAGAAGAATTATTGCAAACCCTGATAAATATCGTCCAAAAAATAGAAGTTGCCCACACTGCCTATATAAAGACTCTTGAAGACTCTTCTATTCTAAAAAACAATATTTTAAATCGCTGGATTACGCATACAATCTCTATGAGTGAACTCTGTGAACGTGCACAGCTTCTAGATTTAGATTTAACTGCTTCCCATTATATCATCTCCGTAATGCAGCTTCTAAAAAATAAAACTATAGCAACTGATGTTAATGATTTACGCACTCAAATCATCACACTTTGCCATACATATCTTTCTACCCTAAACCTTAACCTACATCATGAGGTATTTTGTGACTTTAACGGCTATATCCTATGTTATTTTTCTAGCACTAACACTATAACAGACTCAAATCTAAACTATGATTTAATCAAGGATTTTATGAAACATTGTATTTTAGAAATTAACACGCAATTAAACTTAAATGTAATTTGTAGCATTGGTAGCTTAGAAACAGATTTTCATAATTTAGCTATAAGCTATCAAAATGCTATAAAGCTTATGAAGAATTTTCCATCCTTGCCACCTAATAGCCTCATTGACTATGAAACCGTCTCAAATTCTAATTTCAATACTCTAATTAAACGTATACTAGATTTCATTAATAATCATTTATCAGAAGATCTTTCTCTCAAAGTATTGGCAGCTCATTTCAATGTGAATCCCTCCTACTTAGGACAACTTTTTAAATCTGAAACAGGCCAATCCTTTAATAATTATCTTCATCAAACCCGTATAGAACAGGCTATTAAACTGCTTTGTAATACTTCTCTAAATGCCAATGAAATAGCCCTTAAAGTAGGCTATACAAATACAAATTACTTTTACACCTGCTTTAAAAAATTCACTGGTAAATATCCTACAAATTACCGTCGCAGTTTAACCTCATTTAAGTAATTGCTCTTAAACATTAAAATTACCCTTAAAATCAAATAAAAAGCTGAAGTTCTAAATGGAATTTCCACCCTTCACTTCAGCTTTTTTATTCCTTAATCTAGCTTGTTGCTAATTGAAGTAAATAGTATTTACCATCTTCTTCATAAAACTTACCTTTAATATTATAAACCTCTTGAATTAAACTTTCGTCTGCCATATCTTTTGGCGATCCTGTTTTTAAGACCTGTCCCGCCTTCATTACAATAATATGGTCACTGTAATTAAGCGCCTGGTTAATGTCATGTAAAACCATTACAATTGTCATGTTATATTTAGCATTAAGCCTCTTAACTAGTTCTAAAAGTTCCATCTGATAATACATATCTAAATAAGTTGTTGGCTCATCTAAAAAGAGAATTTCAGGCTTTTGACAAAGTGCCATAGCTAGCCAAGCACGTTGTCTTTGCCCACCTGACAGAGCTCCTAAAGAACGATTTTCTAAATCTTTAAGTTTAGTACAATCTAGAGCCCAATCTATAATTTTCTCTGCTTCCTGGGTAATTCCTTCACACATTTTTTGATGTGGGGTGCGTCCATAAGCTACTAATTCCCTGACGGTCATACTTAAATTTTCACTATTATGTTGATGAAGCACCGCTACTTTTCTCGCAAAGGCTTTTTGTTTCATACTATTTAGATTCTCACCATCTAATGTAATTTCGCCCGTTCTAGCCTTATGCCCTTTTGTAAGAAGTCCTAAAAGTGTTGATTTTCCACAACCATTTGGCCCAATAATTGTTGTAATCTTGCCTCTTGGAATCTCTAAACTTAAATGATTAAATAAATAACTTGTTTTGTCATGTCCAAAGCTTATATTTTTAACTTTCATATTTCCTCCACTTACTCGCTTTTCTTTAACATGTATAAGAAGAATGGTGCTCCTAATATGGCCATCATTACACTCACTGGCATTTCAAATGGATAAACAACGATACGTCCTAAAAAGTCTGCAAGTAATAAAAGTGCTCCACCTAATAAAGCTGTAAATGGTATTAAATATTTATGCCCACTACCTACAATTAATCTACCTAAATGTGGTACCACAAGCCCCACAAAACTAATCATGCCAACTTGTACAGTTGGAATAATTGCAAGAAATACCGCAACTGTTGAAATCATAATGCGTTGCCTTATTACATTTAAGCCTAAGCTTGCTGCATTACGCTCTCCAAGTCCTAAAAGGTCACAATTTTTATATAAGCTAAATGCAATGCAAAGTCCTATAATCCCATAAACACTCATCATCATTACAGTGTCCCAGTTCTTAGTTGTACTTTGTGCATTGGTTTGTAAACCTGTCATCATACTAGAAGCACCCATATAGGAAACAACTTCACTTAAAGCTTCAAAGAATGCATTAATGGCAATACCTGCTAAAATAATCCGCTTTGGTTTAAATCCATTTTTCCATGCAAAGGCATATACCATTGCGCAAGCAAGGAGTCCGCCTAATAAACCAAAAATTGGCGCTGATAAAAATAATGTTGGCACAAGTGCCACTACTAAGTTATTTGCAAAACTGGCCCCAGCTGAAATCCCTATAATTCCTGGATCAGCTAATGGATTTTTCATAACTGCTTGTAAAAGCACACCCGATACCGCTAACATTGCCCCTGTAATGGCTGAAACAAAAATACGTGGTAATCTTACAACTTTAATGATTTCAACTTGGCTATTATCCCCTGTTATTAACCCTTTTGCAATTTCTATAAGGGACAGGTCTAGTGTTCCTACACGCATACACAATAAACCAAGTAATATGATAAATAAGCTAATAGCTATAAATTTTGTTCTAATATATTTCTTATTCATATATAATCTCCGCCAGTTGTTTTAATGCTTCTGCAGTGTCTAAGCTTGCGCTTACATTAAACAAGCTATCCTCTAAATCATATACTTTACCATTTTTTACAGCTTCAAATTGTGACCAGATTGGATTCTCATTAAATTCTTTTTTAAACATTTGGGTAACTTCTTCTCTTATGCCATGTGTAAGGCGAAGGATAATATCCGGCTGCTGCACAATAACGGCTTCAAGATTTACATTTGCATACGCTGTATTGCTATCTGGCACTACATTTGTGCCACCTAATAATTCTACTAATTGTCCTACAAATGAGGCATTTGTTCCTGCCATATAATTACCAGGAAAACCAAAGAGAACAAGTACTTTAGGAGAATCTTTACCTTTTACACTTTCAACTGCATTATTAATTTCTGCCTCAAAATCTGCTACTAACTTTGCAGCTTCTTCTTGGCATTCAAACATTTCGCCAATTGTTGTAATAGATTCTTTAAGTGTATCAATGTTTTCTGCATTTAAATATGTAGGGGCTACGTCAATTATAGAAAGTTTTTCATCCACCATAGACTTTAACGTTGTTAATGAAAGTACATGAGTTGGATTTAAACTGGCAATGCGTTCTACATCTGGTGACATTGGTAAACCAACTTGTGTTACATCAGCTACCTTCTCATTTAATTGATATTGTGTTGTTGGTACCCCAACAAGGTCAATATCTAATTCAGATAAAATATCTACTAATGATACTGAAAGGGCTACAATACGATTTTCATCTGATCCACTATTTTCACTAGCTACCTTTTCTGCCGTGCCACATCCACTAAATGCCATTAATCCAATTAAACCTAATCCTAAAAAAATGTTTCTCTTTAGTTTCTTCACAATCTATCCCTTACTTTCTTTTTAAATAAATCACACCACCAATAATGAGAACTAAAACAATCCCACCAATTACTACTGGCATTCTTAAACTATTACTTGAAGTTACTACCTCATTATTTTCTAAAGTTTCATCTTCTCCTTGCTGTGCTACTACTTTAGTATCTTCTCTTTCAGCGCTTTGAATATTTTCTGCTACATCCTCTTGAGCTTCTAATCCTTCTACTTGGTTTTCTTCCTCTACTTCTTCATTTTTTTCTTGAACTTCTTCTGTTTTTTCCTGAGCCTCTGTTTTTATTTCTGCTTCTGCTGTTTTTACAAGCTCTTCAGCTTTCATCTTTTCCTTTTCAGTTACTTGCTCAGCCTTTACTTCTGTTTGAACTGTCTCTTTTTGAACTGTCTCTTTTGGGACACTTTGAGCTTCTACTTTTGTTTCAACTTTTTGTATCGCTGCTGGTTTACTCTCCTCTACGCTTTCAGTTTTATTACTCTCGTCAGCAACTGGTGCTGTTTCTGCTTTTTTAATTAATTTTAAACTACCTTCATCTAAATTAACTGTATAAACTACATTTGTATCCATAGCAGTTACATAAAGTCCTACTTGAATCGATGTACTTAAATTTGGTACTTTAAATTTTAATTTCTTCATGTTATTTGCAAGTGTTGTTGTTTCATAACTTACATTACTTCCATCTACAGTAATTGTGAAATCACCCATGAATTGTGTATTGTTAAATCCAAGTGATACATAGATGCCATTGTCATTTACTTCTACATCAGATGTAGCTTCTGTATAAGACCTTGCCATCCCTTCACCTACTGGATTATCATGACTTACATTATTTGAAATTGTATAAGTTCCATTTTCTAAACTTTGTGCCCATGTTGTCACTGTGAGAAACATGGCATATAAAATAATCATTATACATACGCCTGCACGTTTTAAAGTTTCACTTAAACGGCTTATAGCCTTCGTTTGTTCACAAAACATATTTATGCCTACTTTCTAAAACTTCTTTATCAAACTATTTTTAAACAGACTATCAACTCATTTATAAAAATTTATAAATGAGTTGATAGGATCCTTTTATCTTTCTACTGCGCTTAAAATTTCATCATATGCCCAGTGATTTGATGCTAAATCTTTAAATGGGTTTTCTGCTACCTCAGATGTTTCTAATGTTTTCCCAATAAGTTTATTAATTACCTTAACTGCTTCTGCTCTTGTAATTGTCTCTTCTGGTTTGAATGTATCATTACCATATCCTTGTACATAACCAGCTTCAGCTGCTGCTAAAATATATTTTTCGTAAGCATGACCTTTTAAATCTTTAAATGCATATGTATACTCTTTAGACATGTCTAAGCCTGCTACTTGTGCTACAATCTTAGTAAATTCAGCTCTTGTAATATTTTGATTTGGATTAAACATCCTATTTTCACTCGCTTCAATGACACCTGCTTCTTCAAATAGCATGATTGCATCTTTTGCCCACATATCTATATCTGTGAAGCCACTTTCAAATCCACTTTCTTGAAGTGACTTTTGATCAATTACAATTCTAAGTTCTGGTGCTACAGCGCCCATAGGTGCAATACCTGTCTTTAATGCTATCGCCTCATCTAAATTTGCAACTTCTAATGTCACATAAGCTTTTTTCATATCTTGAGTTTTACGTACTTCTACTGATTTATATGTATCGCCAATTTTTTGTGAAATACCTGTAATAATATCCGTAAAGCCTAAACCTTCATTAGCAATCTCTAATTCTACAAAATATCTACCAGCTTGTTTTTTTACTTTAATACCTTCTGTTTTAAAGAACTGTCCCGCCATAGATGGTTCATCTTTTTCTGCATGGCGTATACTAATATGGGCTGTATAATATTTATTTTCTACACCATTTACAAGAAGTGATAACATACTTAATGTTTCTGCTTTTGTTACCTTTTCATTTGGTTTAAATAAATCTGGTGCATAACCTTTGATATATTTGATTTCTTTTGCATTCTCTTTAAGACTAAGCTTTGTTTGAACTGTTGCTTCACTTAATAACCCTTTTACTATGAATGGTTCTGATTTAGTTTCTGCATCATTTAATATAATCCCAATAACTAACTCTTGATCTTTTTCAATCGCTTTAATTTCATCATATGTAAATGTAACAACGTCATTTTCTACTTTAAAATCTTTCATTTTAAGTTCAGTGCCTTTTTCGTCATTGTTTAAATAGAGTTTCCCTGTGAAACTATCTGCTGTAAGGCTACTATCTGAGGCGCTCAATTTGATTTTTACCTTACCATTTTCAGCTTCTACTTTACTAATTGTTGTAGGTGATACGATGCTTGTATCAATGCTTCCTGCACCTTCTTGAAGGCTATTTTTATCAAGCTTAATTCTAAGAACAGGTGCATAACCACTTATAGCTGAAATACCACATTGTATATATGCCACGTCATCTAATGATTCAAATTCAATTTCTGCTACCACATAAGCTTTGCTCTTATCATCTTTGTATCTTAAATCTAATGATTGATATTTACCATTTATACGTTGTTTAAGGAATGTAATAACATCTGTCATTCCCATACCATCTTTTTTTACTTGGACTGTTAAGTAAGCCTTACCATTTTGAATGCGAAGTGGCAAACCTGTTTTTGTGAAGTAACTTGCTGCCATAGATGGCTCATCACTGTTTTCTTTTAAGACACTAATATTCACAGAATAGCTACCATCTTTAATACCTGTTTCTTCAGTATCTGTTGATGAGGCTGGTGCTTGAATTACAATTTCTTCAAATGTAGTCACATTAGTTACATTTTCTGCATCTCTTGCACCTACTTTATAAGTTCCTGCTCCAAGATTTTTAAATTCATTCTCAGTTTTCCAGGTTACGCCACCATCAATTGTGTATTCAAATTTACCACTACCACCTGTTGCTTTAATTGCAATCCCTTGATTATCTATTTTTTCAGCTTTAGCTGTTACTGGTACAACGATAACTTCAGGCGATTTTTCTTCTAGAATTTCTTTAATACTTTCTTCTGCTAATTTTACACGTAATACATAATCTGCTTTATGGAATGGCGTTGAAATATAACAGCGTACATATTTTGTATCCGTAAGACTTGTTAAAGTTATTTCAGCTTCAACATATCTTTTATTTTCACTTTCTACATAATTTAAAGTAAGCGGGTTAAATGATTCGTTCTCTTTAACTTCTAAACCTGCAATAATATCTTTCATTTCACCTGCATCTCTTGCTATACGTAGCTTTAAATATGCTTTACTATCTTTAATCACTAAATCTACATTTTCTTTTGTAAAGTAACTTCCTGCATGAGAGTCTTTATCTTCTGTTTCATGAAGGACTTTAATATTTACTTTATATTCGCCTGATGGCATTGGTGTAACTACTTGTTTTTTTGCTGCTACAATGATTACTTCTTCTGCTTTTGTTACATTTTCAGTATCATTCACATCACGAACAGCTACTTGATAAGTTCCTGGTCTTAAATTGTTAAATACATTTTCACTACTCCAATTTTGCCCATTATCAATTGTATATTCAAAATTACCACTACCACCTATTGCTGAAACTGTAATTGTTCCATCATTAGCTTCATAAACTGTTTCATTTGTAGCTTGTACATTCATTTCAATAGATTGCTTTTCTTGATCTTCAAGCTTTTCAATAGTTTCATCTGTTAAGAAGATACGTAATTCCTGTGTCATTACCATAAAGCCAGCATTAATTTGGCATTGTAATGTAACTGGCGCTTTAATATCTTCAAACTTAATATCTGTTACGATATATCTTATATTTGCATCTTCTTTATATTTTAAATTAAGAGGCTCATACTTATCCTCTACTTTCTCTGAAAGTCCTACAATGGCATCTTTTTGACCCATGCCATCTTTGCTTACCTTAAGTTTTAAACTTAGTTTCCCATCTATCATTTCCATTGGTAAATCTGTTTGTTCAAAGAACATTGCTGCCATAGATGGACTATCACTATCAGATTTTAAAACTTTAATTGCACCAAATTGTGTTGCATCTTCTTTTTCAGTTTCCCAAGCATCCTTAGTGCCTTCAACTTGATCTTCTGTTTGATGAGTATTTACTATTTCACCATTTATACCACTATCTGAGGTTTTTGATGTATATACTTCACTTTTTACTTCCATACTAGTTTCACTTTGTGCAAATACTGGTGTTGCTTGTCCTACCGTTCCTGTTACTACAGTACAACATAATGCCATATTGGCTAATTTACTTCTTAACGATTTTGCCATCTAAATTTTTCTCCTTACTTCATTCTTAATTTTATTTACTTCTAAAGCATCTTTAGCCTTAAATCTATTTTCGCCTTAATATCGCCTTATCTTTTGAGAATAATTCTCACTTCTTACGAAAAAATATAACTTTTCCTTTTTAATAAGTCAATGCTAAAAGCTTTTGTTGGTATTCCTGATTACCTTATTGAGAACTATTTTCACTTTTTATTTACACCACTACCATTTTATAGTATGATTAATCTTAATTAATAATAGTTCTCAATATTGTAAGGATTATATTTTAGTAAGGAGGGATATATTCTGTTTGCTAATTACATACATCAATTAAAGCAAGTTGCATTATTTGAAGGGATGTCTACTAAAGATATCATTTCTGTACTTTCATTCTTGCCTGTTTCATTACATACCTATCAAAAAGATGAAATTATTTGTACTCAGGATGAATCTTTCTTCTACCTAGGTATTTTATTGGAAGGAAAAATTCAAAGCAGTAAAACCTATTTAATAGATGATCATTTTGTCTTAAATACATTTTCGCCACCAAATGTTATTGGTGAAAATATTATTTGCGCAGGTTGTCAAGCTGTACCTTATACATTAAAAGCATATCAAGATGATACAGTCTTATTACTCATAGATGGGAATTCTATTCTTACAATGAATAAACAAACTAGTTCCTATATGAGTCTATTTCTTATAAATATGATTAAACTTATGGCACAGCGTAGTATTTCTACAAATACAAGGGTAGATTATAGCCGTATTACTTCTCTTAGAAAGCGTGTAGCTATCTTTCTTTTAGATCATTATAACGAAACCAAACAGCTTCTATTTACTGTCTCTTTAAGTCGTAGTGAAATGGCCACCTACCTAAGTGTAACAAGGCCCGCCCTTTCAAAGGTATTGGCTGAAATGAAGAAGGATAAAATTATAGATTACTATAAAGACTCTTTTAAGATAGAAGACTTAGAAAAATTAATGGCACAGTAAAGGAGATGTTATGCGTAAAATTTTATATTTAACTATAGGCTGTATTTCATTAGCATTAGGCTTACTTGGTACCATTTTACCAATCTTGCCAACCACACCTTTCTTGTTATTAACTTCTTTTTGCTTTGCAAAAGGGTCTCAAAGATTCCATGATTGGTTTACACAGACTAAAGTTTATAAAAATCATTTGGAAAGTTTCGTAACAACACGTAGTATGACACTGAAAACAAAGATTTGTTTATTAGCTTTTGCTTCTACAATGTTACTCTTTCCTCTAATTTTCATTGATATTATTGGGGTTAAATTATTGATTATTTGTTTATACCTCATTAAGTACTATTATTTTATATTCCGCATTAAAACTATTTAATGCTATTAAATTAATTGCGGAAACAATCGAAAACGACGTAAGGAGATAAAAATGTTTAATTCAAGACTTGTTAAATTAGTCCCTCAAAGCATGGGGTATGTCATGCGTACCGTTTTATTTCAATGGGTTGGGCTAATCTTTAATATTATTGCAATTTTTGCCACAGCCTTCTTAATAGAAGGTTTATTTTTTGGTCAACTAACGAATACTTCACTTGCCCTAGGCTTTGGGCTTATTTTTCTTGCTATCATCGTACGCTTCATGGCAAATATGAAGGCGACACGTATGTCTTATTTAGCAAGTAGTGAAGTAAAAGATAAACTACGTTCACTTATTTACAATAAACTTTTAGATTTAGGTCTTCATTATAATGAAGAAGTTTCTACTTCTAAAGTGGTTCAAATGGCTAGTGAAGGTGTTGAACAAATTGAAATTTATTTTGGGCGATACCTGCCACAACTCTTTTATAGCTTACTTGCACCACTTACTTTATTTATTGTTTTATCATTTTTAAATATCAAAGTTGCTTTCGTACTTCTTGTATGTGTGCCACTTATTCCAATCTCAATTATGGCAGTCAATAAATTTGCTAAAAAACTTTTCAGCAAATACTGGGCTTCATATACAGGACTTGGTGATCATTTCTTAGATAATTTAGGTGGCCTTACAACACTTAAAGTTTATGAAGCAGATGAATACTACAATGAACAAATGAATATTGATGCAGAACACTTTAGAAAAATTACAATGCGTGTTCTTACAATGCAACTTAATTCAATTACCCTCATGGACCTTATTGCTTATGGTGGGGCTGCACTTGGTATTATTGGTGCACTTATGGCATTTAATAATGGAAGTATTACTTTAAGCCAAGCCGTTGTATTTTTACTCATTACAAGTGAATTCTTCATTCCAATGCGTTTACTCGGCTCTTTCTTCCATGTTGCTATGAATGGTATGGCTGCTGCAAAAAATATTTTTGCACTCCTTGATTTACCTGAGAAAGATACAACAGTTCAAACAAATATTTTCAAAAATGGGGACATTCAAGTTTCAAACTTAAACTTTAGTTATGAAGAAAACCGACAAATCTTAAAAGATGTTTCTTTAACAATTAAAGAAAATAATTTCGTTGCCATTGTAGGAGAATCTGGATGTGGTAAATCTACGCTAGTTTCATTATTAATGGGATTCAACAAAAAGTTTGATGGTGCTATAACATTAGGTAATGTCCCACTTCATACAATTACAGAGAAATCTTTTATGGAAAATGTATGCATTGTTAAACATCAAAATTATCTCTTTAAAGGGAGTATCCGTGAAAACTTATTAATGGGTAATAAAAATGCCTCTGACGCACAACTCTTAGAGGTACTCAAAAAGGTTAATTTATATCACTTCATAATGGCTGAAGGTGGCTTAGACTTTATGCTTCTTGAAAATGCTTCTAATCTTTCAGGCGGGCAAGCACAAAGACTTGCTTTAGCACGCAGCATTCTTCATGATGCCAAACTTTATATCTTTGATGAAGCTACATCTAATATTGATGCTGAAAGCGAAGCCATTATATTTGATGTTATTAAAGAACTTACAAAAACTAAAACTGTGATTTTAATTTCTCACCGTTTAGCTAACGTTGTAGACTGTGATGAAATTTTTGTACTAGAAAAAGGGCTCCTTGTAGAGCAAGGTACCCATTCAAAACTTTTAAATCAAAATGGGGTTTATACTAAATTATTTATGAGCCAAAAAAATCTTGAAGATATCTTTAATGGTGAAAAAATTTTAGAAGATACTTTGGAAGGAGGTAAAATATATGCTTAATAACCCTATGACCTCAAATAATCAAACTAAAAAAAGTGGATTTGCAGTTATGAAGCAGCTTCTTAAATTAGTTTCACCTTTTGCCCTTATTATGATGATTACAATTTCTATGGGCATACTTGGCTTCTTAACAGCTATTGGTATTACTGTGGTTGGTGCTATAGGTATTTTAAATCAATTAGACCTTCAAATATTACCGTTATTTAATGAGTTAAAAACTATTTATATAACACTTATTATATTTGCTATCGCACGTGGGATACTTCGCTATTTAGAGCAATCAAGTGGTCACTATATCGCCTTTAAATTATTGGCTTTTGTACGTGATAAAGTATTTAAGGCCCTTAGAAAATTAGCACCTAGCAAATTAGATGAAAAAGATAATGGTCAACTCATTGCCCTTATTACATCAGATATTGAACTTTTAGAAGTATTTTATGCCCATACAATTGCACCAATTGTCATTGCTCTTTTGACATGTACAATTATGCTCAGTATTATTGCTTATTACTCAATACCAATGGCCTTTGTTGCACTTATGGCTTATATCACAATTGGTTATATCATCCCTTACTTTACAGCTAAAAGTGCTCGTGAGGCCGGACGTATTTATCGTGAAAAAGTAGGTGACTTAAATCAATATTTCCTTGAATCACTTCGTGGTATGCGTGAAATCATTCTTTTCGATGAAGGCAAAGCACGCCATGATGAAATTCAAAGAAAAAGTGCCATTGCAGATCAAAGTGTAGAAAAAATCAAAGCCCATGAAGGGATTACAAAAGCAATCACGGAAACTGCCCTTCTTAGCTTCTCAGCACTTATGCTCTTCGTAGGCATTATACTTTGCCAAAATGTCAACTTAAATTTTGATGGTTTCTTCGTTTCATTAATCTGCCTTATGAGTTCATATGGACCAGTTGTAGCACTTAGTAACTTATCAAATAATTTACTTCAAACCCTTGCTAGCGGTGAACGTGTACTTGCTTTATTAGAAGAAATACCTACAGTTTCAGCAGTAACAAATGGTAAAGATATAACAAGTACAAGTATTAAAGTAGAAAACCTTTCATTCGCTTACAAAGATTCATCAAGTGATTCATCTGCTTTAAAAGATGTGCATATCTTAAAAGACCTTTCACTAGACTTCAAAAAAGGTCAAATCATTGGAATTTCAGGTAAAAGTGGTTGTGGTAAATCAACACTACTTAAACTTATTATGCACTTCTATGAAGCACAAAATGGTAAAATTAGTATCGGTGGTACAAACGTTAACAACATTAATACTTCAAGCCTTCGTCAAAACATGGCTTATGTTACACAAGACACATACCTCTTTGATTCAACTTTAGAAGAAAACTTGCGTATTGCAAAACGTGATGCTACGACAGAAGAACTTATTGAAGCTTGTAAAAAAGCTAACCTTTATGACTTCATTCAAACTTTACCAAACGGCTTTAAGACTAAAGTAGGTGAACTTGGAGATTCTCTTTCAGGCGGTGAACGCCAACGTATTGGTATCGCTAGAGCATTCTTACACGATAGCCCAATCATCCTTTTAGATGAGCCAACAAGTAACTTAGATAGTTTAAATGAAAGCATTATCTTAAATGCCTTAAAAGCACATAGCAAAGATAAAACTATTATCCTCGTAAGTCACAGACAATCAACAATGAGCATTGCTGATCAAATTTATTACATGGAAGAAAGGAGAGCATCCTAATGTCTCGTATCGAACATGAGAAAAAAATTGTAACACTTATGATAGGGCTCTATTGTAAGAAAAAGCATAAACACAAAAGTGGCTTATGCGTTGAATGTGAAGATTTAAATGCTTTTGCTCAAAAAAGGTTAAGCCACTGCCGATATGGTGAGCACAAAACCTTTTGTAGTAACTGTAAAACCCATTGCTATGCTCCTAAATACCGTACAAAGATTAAAGAAGTTATGCGTTTTTCTGGGCCAAGAATGCTCTTCTATCACCCCATTTTGGCTATCAAGCATCTTATAGAATCTGCGAAACAAAAGAAAGTATAAAGATGAAATTTTACTTTCATTCAAATAAAATAGGGCGAGATTACTGTTATACAATAATCTCGCCCTATTTTATTTTAGATTTTCTAGGTACTCTTCTAAACAAATCTTTTGCTCACTAATAGCTTTTGCAGCACTTTTACCTACGTAGCGGTAATGCCAAGGCTCATAGGAAATACCTGTAATATCACTTTTTTCTGCTGGGTAACGTAGGATAAATCCATATTTATAACAGTTCTCCATGAGCCACTTTTGCTCTGGTGTTTGTTCTTGAGATTTGTCTAAAATTTGATTACCTATAGAAACAATGTCTATTGCTAAGCCTAACTCGTGCTCACTTGTACCAGGCACTGCTACCCAATGCGACGCAATCTCTGTAGCTTCTTCCTTTGAGTAACCTTGAGCCATATACTGACTAATCTCTTTATTGAAAAGACCAATTTGTGTATCATGGGAACGATAAGACGAACAGATTAGTGGTGATAATCCTTCTGCTCTAGCGTCATCCATCATTTCCTGTAATTCATCATAAATTCTTCGGTCTACTGCTTGTCCGTTTCTTAATAATACCAGTTCTATATCTTCTGAGTAATTGTCTGGTATTGTATGCTCAGCATTTACAAGTTGTAAATTCCAAGCTGGCTTCTCTATTACTTGAGGTAAAGTAACCTTCGAAAGCTTCTCTTGTATCTCAACCTTTCCACCTAATGTATAACCTAAACTATAAGCCCCTATAAATAAAAACCCTACAAGTACCCCTAAGATAGCTCTTGCAATAACATCTCTTATATCTTCTGTATTATATTTTCTAAGACTTCTTTTATATGTTACTTGATTCATAGCCCATACCCCTCCATTTATCTCAATTTTTGAAATACAGTTAGAGTATGGACTAGCTTATCCTAAATTATACTTATAAGATTAACTAATTGATTCATTTTATATTGTTTTAACTATTTCTTTTATTATACATCTTTTATCTATATGACTACTCAAAGTTAAATTTTACTAGTTATTCCCATAATTTAACTGTAATTTTCTACCAATTTATCAATTTATTTAATTATTCCATCATCTTATAATTAAAACATAACTTCCATATTTTTACTAATGATTTTAAAATATAAGTGAGGTGTCTTAAATGACAAAGAAACGGTTAGTTTTATTATTAGTATTAGTCCTCATCTTCCCAGTAAGCTTATTTGCTAAACCTAATCCTACTTATGTTTTAGGTACACTAAAAAATAGTAACTTAAAATTAGTTTATGAAGATGTTTCTATTAATACTTACAAAGCTTATAACACAAACTACGTTGCAATTGCCGACTTGAAAAAGCTTGGTTGTATCATCACGAGTAATCATAATGCAATCAACATTTCTGCTCCACTTAAAACAACACTTTCAACAGCTTCTGGTATTTCTGTAAATCTAAAATCTTTCACATTCTATAATGGAACTGTTCAGCTGGGTAATATGTTTACACAAACAATTACTTGTGACGAGCGTACATTTATTCCTTTAGCTGCACTTCGTCAATTTGGTACACTGGCTATAAATGGAGATGTTTGCAAATTCATCCCAGGTACAAGTCTTCCTATCGTGGCTACTGAGACAAAGCTCAAAAACTTTTCTGATGAACATCTAAATATTTCTCTTTTAGATCTTTATTGGAATGATAAAGCTGTTATTAAAGAAAGTAGCTATTCTTTAAAACCTGGTGAAGTAATCACACGTACCCCACAAGTAACTGATAAAAATACATTATATCTTGCTACGGTTGTAGAAAGCGTAGCCGGTAGCACTATTAGTTATAACAATTCTAGTTACTTAGGTCAGCTTGATACAGCACTTCTTAAAGAATATTCCCATCAAAAACAAATTGCTGAAAAACCAGTTGCAGTAAGTGGTTATGGTGATCCTATTACTGCTGAGCAAGTAAATTTCGTAGAGACTGCTATTAATAACAAAAGTTTAAGTAGTCCAACACAATATTTGATTTGGACAAGAATTGATGAACAACGTACATATATTTTTGAAGGTAGCAAAAATAATTGGAAGCTTATAAAATGTTTTATCTGTTCAACAGGTAGAGATTATACCCCTACACCAAAAGGTACATTTGCTCTAACTTATAAAGTACCAAGCTTTGGTCAAAATAAAGGTTATTGTTGTAAATATGCTTTTGGTTTCATCGGTACAACTTATTTATATCACTCAATTATTTATGATAAAACAGGTACTTACTTATTAGAAAATAAAGGTGTCCTCGGTCAAAAAGCCTCTCAAGGTTGCATCCGTTTCACAGTAGAACATGCTAAATGGTTCTACGACAATATGATTTCCGGTAGCACCGTCTATATTAGTTAAATAAAAAAATAGCGGTAGTGCTAGGTAAATAACTCCACCTAGCATTACCGCTTTCTTTATTCTCTTCTTCTTTGGGCACGCCTAAGTTATATTTTAAATTGATTAATTCTTTGTTTATCTAACTCCATTAAATTATAAACTCTATCTTTAATTTCTACAATTTCTCTACTACTATTAGTAAGGTCCATTGTTCCTGCTAATATTTCTTGTGAAGCAGCTGTGATTTCTTCTGAGCTTGCTGAAGCTGTCGCTACTTGATTTACAATCATATTTTTTTGATTTAAAATTTCATTTAAATTTTTATTTGCTTCATCTATCATTGGTGAGATTTCTTCTACTGCTGTAACTATGTTTGTGAATGAACTAATTGTAGTATTTACATTTTTGTTTCCTACTTCTAATTCATCTTTTAATACAATACTTGTATTGACCATAGTTTCTGTTTTATTTAAAAGTTCATTAATTACAGTATTAATCTTCTCTGAAGAATTTCTACTTTGTTCTGCTAGCTTTCTAATTTCATCAGCAACTACCGAGAATCCTTTTCCAGCCTCTCCTGCTCTAGCTGCTTCGATCGCTGCATTTAAAGCAAGTAAGTTTGTTTGTTCTGCAATTGAATTAATAAGTACTGTCATTTCATCAATAGTTTTCATGCTTAATTTCATTTCATCAATTTCTTTAGCAAAACTATCAAATGATTCATTAAGTTTTCCTATAGCTTTTGAAAGTGTATTCATATCATTACAGCTTACTGCAACCTGTTTACTTACTTCAATTGATTTATCATTGATTTGTACTATCTTGCTACTGTTTTGGTTTAAATTATTATCTAACTCAGCTAACACATTACTAATGTTACATAATTCATTTGCTTGTTCTTCACAATTCTTAGTTGAACCTTCAATAGAAACATTAATATTATTAATCCCATTACCAATATATTCTGTTTCCTTTGATAATACATCATATTGACGCATTGTTTCTTCATATGAATCTTGTAAATCAGCTATCATTTTACCTACTGAAGCTTTAGTTTCTTGAAGTGCCATATCAATGTTTGTGATTTCATCAATTACTTTATATTCTTTTTCATTTAAAGTAAATTCACCTGAAGCCATCTTATTAACATCTTCTTGTATATCTTCTAATCTTCTTCCTAAGCCATTTGCTATGATATAAGTTAGAATACACATTCCTAAAAGCATGATTAACATCGAAATTGTCATGCCTTGTGTAAAATAACTAAGTCCTGAAAGCATATCACTTAATTCTGTCGTAATCCCTACTGCCCAACCTGTTGCTTTAATTGGTGCATACCCTAAAAACTTCTTAACACCATTAAAGTTATAGTGTCCTGTTGCATTTTCTCCTGCAATCATTTTCTCAGTAATCTCAGCTAACTCTTTATATGCTGGGTCTGTCTTCGCATCTTCTATACAATTTACACCATCAATCACTTTTTGAATATCTCTATTAATAATATTAGTTCCATTTTCATCTACTACGTAAGCTGTCCCCGTTTTTCCAAAGGAAATATTATTTGTAATAGATGAGAATTCTTCTGCATCTTTTGAGAAGAACACAATTCCTTTAACCTCACCATTTTCCATAATTGGCGCCGTAATAGAAATTTGTAATCCACCATCAGCCTTACTTACAAATGGTGCTGTTAAATAACATTTTCCTTCCATACCTTTAGCAAAGTATACTCTCTCCGAAACATCTATTACTTCATTATTTGTAGTTGTACATGTCCCATTTACATCAATTAGCGCCGCTTTCTTATACCCAAACTCTTCTACAATTCCTCTTAAATAGCTAAGTTTCTCTTCTTGGCTTACTTCTTCTTTATGTAATATTACAGAATTAGCTACTAACTTAACATGCTCCATTTCTAGTTCTATGATTCTACTAATATTATTCCCTATTTCTAATGAAAAGTTCTTTAATAATACTTCTGAGTTTTTAATAAGTGCTTTTTGGGCTAAATTAAATCCAGTCACTACAACTATTCCTGAAAATACTAAGATAATCCCCAGATACTTAGTAATTAACTGCTTCTTTATACTAAATTTCCTCATATTCCCTCCTCGAACAATATGTTTGTATATTTATGTAATCAACACCTTCCATTATATACCATTTTTTCGCAAAAGTCTCTAATTATAAGTTATATTTCTCTTTGCTACTCTAATTTTTATTTTTGTATAATAAAAAAGATATATTCCTTGCCATTTATATAGTTTATATAGTTTAACTTATATTAAGTATATTTACACATAAACTTTGTATCATTTGTCTTTATTCCTACATAATAAACACAAAAAATATACAACTCACACCCAAAAAAATACTTTCCATTATACATATTGAGATCATAATAAAAATTGTTTATATTTATATTAAATATTAAGACTTTTTAAAATTTATCTTCTGCTAGATTGTTATATTTTTAATGTTTTTTAAGTGTTCAGTACAAATTAAGGGGTGTTTATATATGAAAAATAGTATGTTTATCAAACAAATGTCTAGATTTTCTCAAAAATTAATGCTTACCGCTTTAGCTTCTACTGTAATCGTCGCACCTGCTGTTTCTGTAAGTATACCAGTTATGGCTGCAACTTCTTCTACAACTACTTCTTCAGTAACTATTACTTCTAGTGAAGGCTACTTAGAATCAGCAGCAGTTACATGGACACCTGTAGAGAATGCAACTGGATACAATGTCTATTACAAATCTGCTTATTCTAATAGCTATAAACAGTTAGACTAACAATTAATTAGACAATATTCATCTTATATGAGAGCTGATGTACTTGGTCTTCCAGAAGGGAATTATGTCGTTAAAGTCGTTCCTATTATTAATGGCGTTGAAAACACAGCAAAAAGTGCCACTACATCTACAATCAATGTAACAGCACATACTAGAGAAGGTTTCGCTTTCTCACCTCATTCAATAATGGGTACTGGTTCTGGTGGCTATAACGATGATGGTTCTGTCCCTTCTGATGCTCAAATCATTTATATTTCAGCTGATACAGTAAACACTGTTAAGCTCGACGTTATTACAAATTCTAAAGGTTCAGTCACAACTTGTACTGGTCTTACAAATATCTTAGCTGCCCGTCAAAAAGCTTATGATAAACGTCATCTCATCATTCGTATGATTGGAACTATCAATGGATCTGATATTAATGGCCTTAATAGTAGCGGATATGTTCAAATTAAAGGAACTTATAATACAACACTTGAAGGTGTCGGTGAAGATGCTACAGTTCGTGGTTGGGGAATTCTCGTAAGAGGTGCACGAAATGTAGAAATCAGAAATCTTGGTGTAATGCTCTTCCCTGATGATGGTATTTCACTTGATACAGATAATGAAAATATTTGGGTACATAATAATGATATCTTCTACGGAACAGCTGGTAGCGATAAAGATCAAGCTAAAGGTGATGGTTCTTGTGACGTAAAAGGATATTCTACTAACGTTACAATTTCTTACAACCATTTCTATGATTCAGGAAAATGTTCACTTTGTGGTATGAGTGATAGTCA
Source organism: uncultured Clostridia bacterium (assembly GCA_937935915.1). GTDB lineage: Bacteria > Bacillota > Clostridia > Lachnospirales > Cellulosilyticaceae > Cellulosilyticum. The sequence continues at coordinate 16,338 of CALGWE010000280.1, read as the reverse complement.
AGAATTCTTTGTAACTTACCATCACAACTGGTATGATCACTCAGATTCTAGACATCCACGTATTCGTGTAGGTACAATCCATATTTACAACAACTACTTTGATGGTAATGCTAAATATGGTGTAGGTGTCACAAAAGGAAGTTCTGCTTTTGTAGAAGCAAACTATTTTAGAAATTGTAAATATCCAATGCTTAGCTCTCTCCAAGGTTCAGATATTGCAGATGGTAATATCGGTACATTCTCTAAAGAACCAGGTGGTATGATTAAAGCATATAATAACTATATCGTAGGCGCTAAACGCCTTGCTTATCACACACAAGATAGCAAACAATTTGATGCTTATCTTGCAAATTCTAGATATGAAACAGTACCAAGTTCATATGTTACAGTAAGCGGCGGTACTAAATACAATAACTTTGATTCAAGCTCTAAAATGTACAACTATACTCCAGATGATCCTTCAAGTGTAGAATACAAGGTAACAACTTATGCTGGCCGTTTAAATGGCGGAGACTTCTCTTGGACATTTACCTCTGCTGATGATACAGATTATAACGTAAACCAAGATCTTATGGCTGCCATTAGAGGTTACCAATCTGATCTTGTTTCTATTGGTGGTAATTCAGTTCCAACAACACCTGTTTTCCCTGATGAGCCAACTCCAGAACCAACTCCAAATCCTGGGCCAGTGGTTTCAGCAACTACACACAACTTTACAACTGATGGTTTAAATAGTAATTTCTTTATCATTAATGGTAATCTTTCTACAAGTAAAGGTTCTGTTGACTATAACAATACAGAGCTTACAACCTGTTTAAAAATGGAATCATCTACAAACATTACATTTAATACTACAGAAGCTTCAACTTTAACTTTAATATTTAACTCTGATTTCAATAAAGCAGTAAAAATTGATGGTGTGAAATATACAGCCTCTAACGGTATTGTAACTGTAAAACTAAATGCTGGTTACCATATCATCACAAAAGGTGATACTGCAAATCTATACTATATAACATTAAATTAATTTTCTCATATCTCCAATTTCTAAAAGAAGGCGTATTGCAATCTATGCAATACGCCTTCTTTTAATATATCTAAATTTAATCTTTTCTTATAGTCCTTCTAGTTCCAACTTAAGCTTTTCGATTAAGTCATTTGCAGTTGCACCTAATCCCTTTTTCGTCAATTGTACAATTGCTGCTTCTACAGATGGTAACTTAAAGCTTGTCTGATATAACTGTACTTTATTCAAAATATCAACTGGTATACTTACCTCTATCTTTTCTACCTTTTGCTGTACTACTTCTTTCTTTTCCTTTTTCTCTTCTACTTTCTTTTCATACCAAGCAGGTAAAGCAATACATCGCCCTTCATTTGTTTCTACAAATATTAATCTAGGCTTATTTCCTTTATCCAATCTAATATTACGTTCAATAACTTGTGATACTGATTGAATCGGATCCTTTGCAGCACTCGGTGCCACTAGTTTTCTTTCCTGCGCCAACCTTGCTAAATCTTTAGATTTAAGAGGTTTCTTATGTTCGGCTAGAATTTGAGCCGCTGCTTGTTGTATTGTAATCGTCTTCTCCATCATAGTACCTCTTATATTCATTTTCGTTATACTGCTGAAATACTGTATCTACAGTATTTTTTATCTATTATAAAAGATATTTCATCACCTAATCAATACTATCAATCATTATTTTACAAGCTTTCTTAACATCTCATCATTGCTCCGTATGCATTACATCATTACATGATTTTTATCATCATGCTACAATCATATGACAATCACACAGTGATTATTTTTAATCATTTTCAATCACACTTTAATCACTTTTTGATGATTTATGATTAAATCATGATTATTCGATGATTATATCTTTTTTATCTATTTTCTAAATCTCCTCATCCCTTGAGCTTATTAGTTTAATCACTATTTATTCATATGTTTTCTTATAGGATTATTCATATAAAAATGATTTAAATAGCTATATTATTTTTATAAACGCTATTCCATAGCACCATGTTTAACCGGTAGCATTCTCCAAATACTACTTATCCTTACTGCAATTAGTCTATAAAACCCAACTTCAAAAATGCAAGTTTTGGTATTATATCCTTCATATTTTGCAACTTTTATAAGCATAAATATAAATTTCAATTTCAAAAAAGTTATAGGATTTAGGACGAAAATTGATGGAAATATTACCCTTAATTTCATTTGATACAAACCGTTAGTTTGAGTAATTTCCAGTTAGTACAATCTAAAAATTATTCAAATTAGATTTTTAGATTTAGTGTAGTAATAAGGTTTTAAATTCTAAAATTTTAGTTTCTAAAATAATCAGCTTAAGATAGCGTATCTAACATAACATAACTAATCTCATCTCTTACTTAGTGTAATTAAAACTCTAGACTTGAAGCTACAGTTAAAGTACACATATTCTATACTTAAAATTAGTGTATTTAGTAACCACTCCCAACAATTGTTATATTTTTGTTTTTAGTTTTCCACATGTATCCACAACTTATCCCCAGTTTTTTATAAACTTTATCTAGGCCTACATTTAAGTCCTTTAAAGACCTCTTCTCTTGTTCCTTAAACATCCGTTTAGACATGTAATCTAAAGGATACGCTCAAAAATCTCTACTTTTAACCTCAGCCTCCCCCCAGCCCCCTACTTATGGCCATATATGCTACTTACAACTCCCAATCTCTTTATACTTATCCACAATTGTATCCAAGTTTATAATCTGTAAAATATCACCAACTAACCTTTAGTTTTCCCTCACAGAAGTTTAGTTTTACTAAACTTGTTTTAGTTATCCTTCTTATTTATCGTCAACAAGTACTAGCCACTAACTGTAATACATCCACTTATTTATTCATATACTATGAATAAATATACATTTCAACATTTCTAAATACAAAAAAGCATTGCCTAACTATTCATTAGTTTTGGCAATGCTTTTCTTTATAAATTTTACAGTTCTATATCCTAAGTTATTTTAAACTTACATTCCTGCACGGCAGCTATCACTAGGTTTTTCTCCAAACATATCTGCTCTTCTTTTTTTATTTAAGTAGTTAAGTACACGCATTTTGAAACGTCCCAATTCACCTACTTTAAAGTAAGCTTCAAGATCACCCGCTAAAAATAAGCTATCCATTACAAGATATCTTAAATCCTTGAAGTTCTCTTCATTTTCAGAATCTACTTCAAGTGTGCTACATTCTTCCATAAGCTTCTGGAATTGTTCTTTAGTATCTTGTAATCTTATTCTAATAATTGGTTCTGCATCATTTTGAAAATCCTCATTTACAAGAGCTTCAATCCATATTGCATATTCATTATTGATGGCTGTATAGCTTTCATATATTTCTAATAAGTTCATTTTCTCGCCTCTTTCACTAGACTTTAAGTAGCCCTTTATTCCTTCTTATCATAACATATCTATCTTATCATAACATCCATGTAAAAAAGTAGTTGTCTACCAATACACTTCATAAACAACGACTTTCTCTAGCTTCTTAGCTTTATAGGTCTAGTACTTATTAGATTGTTTATTAATGAATAAATATGCACTTAGTTAAGGCACAAAAAAGTGCCACCAGATTTTCTCAAGTGGCACTTCCATTTTTATTATCCTATTTTGTATATGTTACAACTGTTTTGCCTTCTTTAAATCCAGCAATTCCAGACCAATCATCATTAGCCATACGTACTTGAACTTTTACAGTTCCAGCACCTTTTTGTAATTCTAATGCTTTACTAAAAGTAATTTCTAGATATTGTCCATTGCTATCACTACCAATTTTACCTTTAGTACCACTTGTTAAATCTACATACCATGGTGCTACATTAAGTTGTGCTGCACTACAATCAATCCAGGAATTCATATTTTTTGAATCTGATTTTGTAAAGTAGTATTTAATTGCTACTTTAGATAAATCAATAGCATTATCACCAGCTGCAGCGATTTCGTATACTTGGTTAATAGAACCACCTTCAGTTGTATTAACTTTTACATCTACTCCTGCATTTGTAACTCCTTCTTCTCCACCTTGGCTTCCTTCAGACCCTTGACCACCTTGGCTTCCTTGACCTCCTTGATTTCCTTGATCTCCTGTTGTTTGAGCTGTTGCTAAATTAAGTCTAGCTAAAGCGTGTACTAAAGCTGAGTTCCAGTAAATATCTACTTCGTTTGTAGAGTAGCTTTCTGGATCATCAAGATAACATTTAGCTGGAGCTGCATCTTTTAAGAAGATTTTAGCACGGCTATCTTCAAGTTGAGAGTTTACACCACCTGCAATCATACCTGGTGCTGGTTCTCCAATAACCATAGTTGGTCTATGGTGTAAGTTTTTAGGAGTTGCTGTACCATATCCTGTTACGAAAGATGTTGCTAATGCATTTTTACCGAAGCAGTAGTTTACATGTTCTTTACCATATTCGATATATTCATTATTTGGAGCAAAGCTATTAGCTGCATCCATAATAATTGCATCATTGAGAATGCTCATATTACTTCCCCAATAGAATTCATCACCATTAGCTGTACCATACGCATCTTGTTTAGTTGCCTCTAATACTCTATTTGCTTCTTTTGTAATTGCTGTTTTAATTTTTTGAGTAGTTGCAGAGTCTGCACCAGCTGTTGCTAAGTAGATATCATTACCGAATCCACCAACATTTTGCCAGTCATAACCCATTTCTACACCTTGTGCTGCAATTTGTTTAAAGGCATCATTGTATTTTTGTTTACCTGTAGCTTTAAATAATGCTGCTGCTGCCCAGTATCTTTCATCAGCATCTTTCTTATCGCCGTATTCTCCAGTTATAATACCTTTTGGATTTGTAACAATTTGGCTTGGCTGACTTGCTAAGTAATCCCATGCTTTTTCTGCTGCTGCTAAACATTCTTTTGCAAATGTAGGATCTAAATCTTTAAATGCATCATATCCCATTGCCATTACTGCTGCAAAATCTCCTGTTGCTGTTGTTGTAACAGGACATACAATAAGTTCATTTGTTTCATCTTGTGGCATAACATATCCTGGGAAGTCTTTACATGTTACTTTATGATATACACCACCATTTGCTTTATCTTGCATTTTGAAGAGCCATTTTAATTGACCTTTTACTTCATCTAAAACATCTGGTACATTATTTCCACTTTCAGGAATGTTATAATCATCTGTAAATACAGTTGGATTTGCATTGTAAGCTGTTAATAAATCACCTACTGTTTTACTTGTTGCTACTACATAACGTCCATAGTCACCAGCATCATGCCATCCACCAGAAACGTCAATTTTTTGTGAAGTACCATAAATAGTTGCCATTGATGTATGACATTTAGGGTGAGCCCATTTACCTGCATGTGATTCAGGAAGTTCTTCACCACATCTTTGTAAATAGAACATTCTTACAGCATCTTTTAAAGCATCATTATAGATATCATCGCCAATTTTGAATGTATAAGATTTTCCTAAAGACTTTGTTACAATTCTATATGTACCAGGAGTTTTTACTTCTGAGAAATCACCTACATATGTTTTTTCTTGTGCTCCCTCATTATATTTACCCTCACCGATTTTACCTGTGTAAACTACTTTGCCATCAGCTTCAGAAACTACATCAAATTGACTATCTGTTACATCGCCTCTGAATACAACGCGTTTTGCATCATTTGTTAAGTAACCTAATTGATTAGCAATGATGTTTTGTTCTTTAACTTCTTCTTCTTGTTCATATACTACGTTACTATCATCTACTAGATATAATTCTACATTATCGATAGTTACTGTATGTTCTGGTAAAGATACACCATCAACTTTTCCTAAGTTGAAAGCAAGTCTTGGTGCTTTATCTGTATCATCTTTCATTGTAAAGCTACCTACAACTGTTTGTTTAGTAGAGTTTACATCAGCTCTTCCATCAATGTATCCACGATAGTCCCCACTATTTAATTGGATACGGTAATCTACTTGTCTATTGATAGATGAACTAATGTCAAATTTTAAAATGTATTTTCCACCTTTGTAAAGTGTGAATCCTTCATTATAAACTTGTACACTATAGTTTACATCCCCAGTATTTGAAATAGTTGCTTGAATTGCACCATTTACTACTTCTACTTTTCCATCTCCATCTTCACAAGAGAAGTTCCCCCATCCATCATCATTTCCTGTACTAAAGTCCCCATTATAGATGATGTTTTGTTTTCCATTAATTACACTTGTATCTACTGTTGCTGCTTGTAAGCACCCCATTGAACTGAAAATCATTCCAGCTAAAGCTATCATTGCAAAGGTTTTGCGCATGTTTATACATCTCCTTACTCATATTGTTTTTATAGTATTGTAACTTTTCAAATCTGTTGCTACAATGATATATCATGTTATATTGCTGATAAATCATGTTATATTGCTGATAAATCATGTTTTTAAGGAGGTTTTTATATGCAAATTCAATATATTGGTCATAACTATACTCATGATTTAGATTTTAAAATTTCTCGACCTAATGGTTCTGGTAATTATTTAGCCCTTATTGTCAAAAGTCCTGCTACTTTTTACTTAGATGGACAGCTTATACACACACCTCCTAATACTTTCTTTTTATATAAAAAAGGAACACCTCAGTATTATGAGGCGTATAAACAGCCTTTTTCTAATGACTGGTTCCACTTTGATCTTGAACCAAATGAAGTACATTATCTTGAACAACTCAATATTCCATTTAACACCCCTGTATCACTTCAAGATGTTTCTTTCTTTTCTCTTCTTATTAAACAAATGGCTTACGAAGTATATGCTGATAATCCATATAAATCTATCACACTAGATCGTTACTTCCAAATCTTCTTCATAAAAATTGCTGAATCTCATAATGCAATTCAAGAAACAGAACTTACACCACGTCATCAGCAACTCGATTTATTACGTAGTAAAATTTATAACTTTCCTTATAAAAAATGGACAGTTGAAGGGCTTGCTCATGAAATTGCTTTAAGTCCATGCTACTTTCATAAACTTTATAAAAAACGTTTTGGCATAACCTGTGCTAATGATATTATTAACGCTCGTATTGAACTTGCTAAGTATAACCTAACTCAAACCGAATTATCCATAAAAAATATTGCTGAATTATGCGGTTATGCCAATGATGTACACTTTATGCGTCAATTCAAGAAACTTACACAACTCACACCAAGCGAATATAGACTCCAACATATGCAAAAGATGGAGTTTACCTCATAATGGCATACCCCATATAAATCATATAGATAAGTACACAGACAATTCCTTCACTACGTACTGTTTTACCATTTGTTCTAGCCAAAATATAAGTAAGCATAGTGACGCCTAATAGAATAATAATGTCTATTAAACCTTCTATGCTTGCATGTATTGGTGATAGTGTAGATGAAATACCTAAGATAAATAAAATATTAAATATACATGAGCCTACGGCATTACCTAGAGCTAACCCTGTTTCGCCTTTCTTGGTGGCTACAATAGATGTTACTAGCTCTGGTAATGAAGTTCCCATTGCAACAATTGTAAGTCCTATAAGTGTTTGACTTAAACCAAAGGCTGTAGCTATAGCACAGGCATTATCTACAACTAAATCACCGCCATATACAATGGCAGCTATACCACCAATAATATACAGTATACTTCTAAGTGGTGACTGCATTTTTATCTCTTCTTTATTTGGTGTTCTATCTTGCATAGCTTTTCTAACAACAAATATTATATATGTAACAATAGCTAGTAATAAAAGAATACCTTCTACACGACTAATTTTTAAATCCACTACCATAACAATGAGAAGCAGTGTACTTCCAATATTAATAGGTAAATCTCTTTTTAAAATATCTACATCCGTATCTACTTTGCGTATAATCGCACACATCCCTATAACCATTAATAAGTTAAATATGTTTGAACCGATGACATTACTAAGTGCAATGTCATTATTACCTGAGAGACCAGCTGTAATACTTACTGCTGCCTCTGGTGCACTGGTTCCCATTGCTACAATTGTAAGTCCTATAACTACGGAAGGAATCTTCAGCATTCTTGCTACTGAAGAACTACCTTCTACAAAAAAGTCTGCCCCTTTCACAAGTAAAAAGAATCCAATCACTAACATCACATACATCATAAAAATTCCCCTCTCTTAGAAATCTTAAATATTATATTAAGGTGTATTTGAATATAAAAAAACGAGACTTTTATTGCACTTAAAATGCAATAAAAGTCTCGTTCTTATTTCAGTATATAAGCCGGCTTCTCAGCGTCATGACGACTTATATAACACCATATTTGGTGTGAACTACTCCCTAATATTTATTTCATACTACTACTTACAGAACTTTCTGTCAATACTTTTCAACCTATTACTTTAATAACATTAATGCCTCTACAGGCAACTGTATTCTGAGCCCCTTTGCCAAACTTTTTTCACTTTTAGGCGTCTTATACCATATACCCTCTATGGCCTTACTATTCTTTAAAATATATTGCATTTCAAAAGGATATTCTAAGGTTTGTAGCACTTCTACTTCTACTATATTCTTAAGTCTTTCATTTGAATACTCTTCTTCATCATCATGTATTTCTTTAATATCATGTGCACGAATTCCTACATACTTAATCTCATCTGAAATCTCTTCAGCAACCTGTAACTTCACATTCCAGTTAGTAGCTAAAAGCTCATGACTACTAAGTTTTTTAATAGGTGATATGTTTTTACATCCGGTAAGCTTTGCAGCTTCTAAACATTGAGGATTTTTAAAAATTTCTTTCGTATCACCTATTAATAAAGGTTGTCCCTGATCCATAATAATAAGTTCATCGCACAAAGTATAAATCTCATCTCTGTTATGAGATACAATGATAATTTCACCTTTAAAATCTTTAAGTAATTCTAGAAGTTCTTGAACTAACTGATCCTTTAAAAATCTATCTAAAGCTGAAAATGGTTCATCTAGCAAAATAATATCTGGTTCATATGCGAAAATTCTAGCTAAGGCAACCCTTTGTTGCTGCCCTCCTGAAAGTTCACTAGGCCTTCTCTTTTCTAACCCTTCTAAATGAAAACGTTTAATTTGTTCCTGAATCATTTTTTCTTTAGCTGCTTTTTCTTTATAAATTCCTATACCAATGTTTTCTTCTACTGTCATATGTGGAAAGAGTGCATAATTTTGAAACATGTACCCTATTTTTCGCTTTTGAGGTGGTAAATTAATGTGCTTCTTACTTTCAAAAAGAATCTGATTGCCTACTTGAATTAACCCTTTATCAGGCTTTTCAATACCTGCTATAGCCTTGAGTGTCATACTTTTTCCACAGCCTGAAGCACCTAATATGCCTATTCTCTTTCCTTTTGTTTCAACATTCACATCTAAGTGAAATCCTTTAAGCTTCTTATGAATATTTACTTTAATGCTCATCCTACCACCTCTTAATTTGCTTCATCCCTTTGCCTGAAACCATATTGATAATAAATACAACTACAAATGAAATCATTATAATTATAGTTACCCAAAAACCGGCTACATCCATATTTCCGGCTGCCACTTCTGAAGCAATGGCTACTGCTATTGTTTGAGTCTTACCCAAAATATTCCCTGCAAGCATAGAGGTTGCACCATATTCACCTAAAGCTCTAGCAAAGGCAAGAACTGTCCCCGAAGCAATGCCTGGTGCTGCTATAGGCACAACTATCTTCCAAAATATTTTTCGTTCTGGCATGCCCAGGGTACGTGCCGCATAAATCATATTTACATCCACTTGCTCAAAGGCCGCTCTGGCATTTCTATACATCAAAGGAAAGGCTATCACACTGGCTGCTATAACGCATCCCGGGAAACTAAGTACAACTTTAACACCCCAAGTTGTCCACAAATACTTTCCAAAAGGACGCTTCAAACTAAATAGTAATAACAAGAAGAATCCAGCTACGGTAGGTGGCAACACTAAAGGTAATGTTAAAATGCCATCTACAACCCACTTCATTTTACTGCTTAATCTCATTACCCATCTTGCTGCTAAAATACCTAAGAAAAAGGCAATTACAGTTGCTAAAATACCTGCTTTTAAAGAAATAAACAAGGGACTCCAGTTAACATTTTGCAAAAACTCGTTCATTCTTATCTCCTTAACTTCTCATGTTATCCACAAATTATACACAATCTGTAAATAACTTCAATATTTTACTTATAGTCACTTTAACTTAATCTATAAGTTTACAATTAAAGCCCTTGAATTTCCTAGCCTACTCCCGAAATAAACTTTTGGTGTAACTAGGTACATCAAGGGCTACCTTTTTATTTTTAATCTATTTAATATACTAATAAAAACATTTATATACTATGGATTATAGCGTACAAATCCATATTCTTCAAATACTTTCATAGCTTCATCTGTTGTAAGATATTTTACAAATTCTTGAGCAGCACTATGCTCAGCTTCACCTGCTTCTTCATTTTTAATACAAGCTACTGGATAAATAACCGGTGAGGTTAATGCTTCTACTGGTGCTTGTGCAATAATTTCCACCTTATCTTTTACTGAAGCTGCATCTGTGGCATATACAACACCAACTTCATTACTTCCTTCACTTACAGCTGCTAATACTGCTGTTACATTGGCCCCTTCGTTAATTTCCATTTTCATTACATCATCTATATTCCCTAAGCTAGTGAAGATTTCTCTGGCATATGCACCCACTGGTACATCTTCTCCTGCTAATGCAATATTTGAAGCTTCTGTAATATTTTCAAATCCTGTAACCTCTGTTTCCCCATTCACTGGTTTAATTAGTACAACCTTATTTTCAAGAAGCTTTTCTTCTGTATCTTCTTCTACCATTCCCTCTTCTGTTAATGCATTCATTTGTTTCATTGCTGCTGAGAAGAACACATCACAGCTTGCACCTTCTTCAATCTGTGTTTGTAATGTTCCAGAACTATCTGCATTAAATACAAGCTCTACTTCTGGATGTAATGCTTTATAATCTTTTTGAATTGTAGTCATTGCATTTTTTAAACTGGCTGCAATAAATACTTGAAGCGTTACCTCTTCCACTGGATTCTCTACTTGATTTGCATTAGGGTTTGCTTCTTGTGTATTTCCACAGCCTCCTAATATCCCCATACTCATCATCATAACTAGCATTGTTGCAATAATTTTCTTTTTCATTTAAACCCCTCCTAATAGTATATCATCTATTATTTTTTATATTGATTAACTACATTGTAATCCTATTTTTATCAATTGCATAAAGCTTATTCTCATCTATTATCCTATTTTAGTCTTATGTTTATCTCATATTCTCTAAATTTGCTTACGTACTAAAGAATATTCATCCCCTACTTTATAATATGGACAATGTTTATGGCGACTATATGTCATCCTAGCCATATCATCTTCATCCATAATACTTTCTATACTACAAACATATTCTCGTATTTCATCGTTATACTCTAGGTACATGCAATTCTCACACATTATTTTTCCTCCTTAGTTATTATTAATTAATTTTCTTTAGACTGGGATTCTTCTTCACATTCATTATGTTGCATTGTTACTACTGTATCGTTTAGGTAATCAATGCTTTCTTTAATATTAGATAGCATTCCTAATACTTCTTCTTCTAAACATTTCATTTCTTTAGCAATGATACCGATCTCATCTTCATTATCTAGTAATTCTAAAGGAACAGAAGCTTTGAACTCATTTTGTATACTATCCCCTAAATATCTAGCGATATGTTGCATTCGTGTAGCAATGGAATTTGCAATGAAGTAAACAAGTATAATCCCAACTAATATTGCAATAAGCATACCATTTAACATGGCATATTGAAACATAGTTATATCTTTTGTTTCATTCGTTGTACCATTGGCAATTCCTAAATACCACTGTGAACCTTTTATAAGTTCATAATTAAAATTAAATTCTCCACCAAGGTAAGTTTCTTTGAGTTTAATATTATGCCCTTCATTATATACTGAATCATTTCGTAAGAATTCTTTTACCCTTATCCTATCTTTTATCTTCCTAATCTCCATATTCCCTTGCTTATTAATTTCACCTATAAACCCTCTTCCAGATTGATTCACTATTACGCACATACGCCCCTGACTTGTTTGTAAAATTTCTTCTAGAAATTCTTTTATTGGTATGACACCTATAGCAATAGATTGCTGTTCTGCTCTAATGGGCTTCATAAACATAAGGTATAAACTATTTTTATACTCCAAGATTTCAATACTATTAAGTGCTCTATTAAAGGCCCTTTCAAATATCTGCTCTCCTACTACATTAAATATTCTACCATTTACACTTCTACCATTTAAACTCTTACCATTATTATCTGCCTCTATTATTGCAATGTCTTCAAAAGAAGATGCATAACCATATAGTCCTTGAATTTTGTCCTCTAATGTTTTTTCTGAATCACTTAAACAACGTATACCTGCAATATTATTCATGACATCATTAGCCCCTTGAACTAAAACTTGTGCCGCTTGCATAGCTGCATCTGCTTTAATTTCAGCCTTGTCCATTTCACTCTTATAAAGCATATCGCTATATATCATATGGGCTAATATATAATTTACAAGACTAACTCCTATCAAGATTAATCCAATATCTATAATCAATCTATTTCTAATGCTTTTCTTTCTTCTCTCTAAAATTCTCACACTGTCTATCTTCCCATCTTATTTTCCTGTAGATAGCATATATTTTATGCTATTTAACACATTCTTGTAAATAGCACTATATAGAGTTAAACAATTTACTACGTGTACTTCATCTAAAATATTTTAAATAAATCAACTTTTCAGAATAATTACCCGATATATAAATATTACTAAACTCATAGTATCAAATTTATTTAAAATCTATAAGGAGGTATAAAATGTCAAATAGCTTAGTAATTAATCATAACTTATGCGCACTCAATTTAATCGGTCAGATTAATTTACATCAAAATGCGCTTTCTAAATCTATACAAAGACTTTCTTCTGGCCTACGTATTAATTCAGCTGCTGATGACGCTGCTGGTTTATGTATTAGTCAAAGAATGCGTGGTCAACTGGCTGCTTTAAGACAAGCTGGTTGAAATGCTCAAGATGGTATATCTCTTATTCAAACAGCAGAAGGTTCTCTCGATGAAGTTCATGATATGCTCACTCGTATGGAAGAACTTACTGTACAAGCAGCTAATGGTACTTACTCTGAGACAGATAAAAAGAATATTCAAGCAGAAATTGATCAGCTCAAAGAAGCTATCAATCATATTTCTAGTACTACTAAATTTAATGGCATAAATGTTTTTAAATCTTCAACTTCTACAACTCAAATTAATTTAATCTTTGCCGAATCTGTTGCAGATTATACTACTCTTCAAACACCAAGTGGTAGTAATACTACTACTGGATATGATCCTGATTTTATAAATCAAGTAGAAACTGAACTTGTTCCTAATGCTATTAAAACACTACTTTCTGCTTATCCTGCATTTGGTTATCTATCAGATTCTTCTATAGGAATAGGTCTGGAGCTCTATAACGATTCTTCTTCTAATACATTAGCTTCTGTGAGCTGTGGTATACAAGGGTATCTTCTTAATAATAATATTAATATGACCTATACACTTAGTATCAATATGGCTTCTGTAGATTGGAATGCTGCTACAAACACGATTACAAATCGTAGTGAGTTTGAATCTGTTATTGCTCACGAAATGACACATGCTTTAATGGATGAAGCACTTACTTCAGGTATGTTCGGCCTAACAGATACGGGTACAGATGCGCCTACTAGAAAATTCCCTCTTTGGTTTGTTGAAGGCCTTGCTCAAGCAGCTTCTGGTCCAGGTAATTGGTTAAATAGTGATTCAATTAATCTCTCTACAACATCTTCCAATGATGAAATTAAAAATGCATTAAGTCAATTAAGTAGTAATTCTAATGCTGGTAACTATGGCGCCGGTTATTTAGCCACAACTTATCTAGGTCATTTAGTCAGTAGTTCTGCTGGCCCAGCAACGGCTTCTACTATCTCAACTGGTCTTAATAAAATTTTATCTTCTTTAATCAGTGGTCATTCATTAAATGATGTTATTAAAGAAAATACTAAGTATACAACTCTTACTGATTTCGTAGCAAACTTTAAAAATGATACCGAAGCTTATGACTTTACCAGAACTTTAATTTCTCAGCGAGGAGCTGGATTAGGTTCTGTCATAACAGGCGATTTAAGTGACGATGATGTTTTAGATGATAATAAAGTAACAATTAACTTATTTAAAGTTAATCCTAATACAAGTGCTGTCATCAACAACTATACAGGTATTGATATTACTGTCATTTCTGGTGGTAGTGCTATTACGCCTGGTACTAGTGCTACGGCTGATGCTGGTTCTTATCCAGGTTCTGGTTCTAACCCAAATCCTAGTCCTAATCCAGATCCTAGTCCTAATCCAAACCCTAATCCAGCTCCTGGCCCTTCTATCCCACCAACTACCATTACGCTAGATGCTATCAACTTTAAGATAGGCGAGGGTGCTGATGAAGTAATAACTTATGATGTTCCAACATTAAGTACTGAGAGCTTAGGTATTGATACATTAGATGTCCTTACTAATCCAGACACAAATAGTGTAAAAAATGCTATCGAAAAGGTTTCTACTATACGTGGTCATCTTGGTGCACTTCAAAATCGTTTAGAACATACCTATAACAATTTAATGAATACAGTAGAAAACTTAACTGCTGCAGAAAGTCGTATTCGTGATGCAGATATGGCTAAAGAAATGATGGAATTCTCTAAGAACAACATATTAGTTCAAGTTGATATGACATTACTTGCACAGGCTAATAGTATGCCTAATAATGTCCTTCAACTTTTAAGGAGTTAATTATTTTCTATTTATAAAAAAACTAGAGTATTAGGACAAGCCTCCTATATACTCTAGTTTTTTATTGGAATTTATTCTTTTGTATTTATGTTATTTACACTATCATTTAGATTATTAATATATGTAATGCTTTCTTTAATAGCTCCTAGTGTTTCGTTCATTTCTTCTTCCAGTTTTTTTATTTCTCTAGCTAGTGCACCTATTTCATCTTCTCTTTCTAAAAATTCTCTAGGTACAGAGTCCTTAAATTCATTTTTTATATTGTCCCCTAAATAATTTATAATATATCGCATATGCTTCATTATAGATTCGGTATTTAAATATACTATTATTAATCCAACACTCATAATAATAATTATTCCTAGCCCGATTATAATATTTAGTTTCTTTATTTCTTTACTAACTAGATTTTTATTATTAACTGTTCCTGCAATCAAACCAGTATCCGCAACGAGCCTATATTTTACTTCAGATAAATCGATTACATATTTTCCACCCTCTATTTCAATTACGTAGTACTGATCATCTGTCATGTCTTTTTTAAATAACTTCCTTACTTCTGGTACACGTAAATGTACTTTTTTAATTTGGTCATTATGTCTTACGCCACCTATAACTTGCCCATCAATACTTGCAATAAAACAGGCTTCTCCTCCACTAACCTGTATGATTTGTTCAAAAGTATCCTTTATATTATGCACACCTGCTACTATGAATTTAATTTCTCCATCTTCACTTTTAACTGGCTTTAACACCGCTAAATACGATTCATCTTTATATGTAACTACATCTAATTTATTTTCTTCCCAATTGGAAGCATCATCCCATACACACTTTGTTTTAATAGAGAAATCAGCTCCGCTAGCCATAGTCCCTATACCATCCATGCCAACAATTCCAATATCACACAAATCAGATTTATATTTTTGCAGTTCATTTATTTTATGTTTTATTGACAAACTATCATCTTGTAGAAATTCAAGTTTAGTTATATTTCTTAATGTGTTATTTGCATTTTCAATCATTAATTGAATTTCTAAAACAGTCATATTTGCAATTGTTTGGGTTCGTATGCTTTCTTTTTCATTCAATGCATTCTTATATAAATATCCTATAAAAAAATAATTCAATACACAGATTCCAATTAAAGTAATACTAAAGTCCATTAGTAATTTTACTCTAATACTTTTTCTGCGGATGCTTGAAATTCTCAACATTATTCCCCCATTCCGTCTTTCTATACCCTCTAGTACCGTACAACACTATACAATACCATATAATACCATATTATTGCACATTTTGGTAAGTGTTCTGTAATCAACTACGCTTAGTTGTATAGCTTTCGCTTAAGGGTATACAATAAAAAATCACATGTAAACTGGTA
>CALGWE010000279.1:0-2367 GCA_937935915.1 uncultured Clostridia bacterium | reverse complement strand
GCACTTATCATTTTACCTGTTACAACACTTCCCTTAGGCATACCAAAAGCTTCACCTAATGTTACCCTTACAGATGGGGCAACTTGTACAATAACATGTTTATTTTTATCATGAAGTGCCTCCCATACCTTTTGCGTATCATCTTTTTCTACAATAGCACCTACTGGACAAACTGTAGAACATTGCCCACATAATACACAATCTGTTTTTTCTAACTGATCATTATAAGCTGTAGTTACTGTAAAATTCTCAGAACGATCTGAGTAACTAAGGGCACAAATTCCTTGTGTTTCACTACATGCTTTCACGCAGCGCCCACATTTAATACATTTAGATAAATCACGTACTAGACTTGGATTACTATCTTGTACTGATTTTTTAATCACTACTGGTTCAAGGGTTGGTTTTAAAATATTAAAACGGCTACATAAATTTTGCAAATCACAGTTTCCATTTCTTGCACAACTTAAACAATCTTGATTATGGTCTGCTAAGATCATTTCTAAAATGCCAACTTGTGTATCTCTTACCTTTTGTGTATCTGTATGAATCTCCATATCTTCCCATACAAGTGTTGAACAAGAAGCTAATAATTTTCTGCTGCCTACTACTTCTACGACACACATTCTACAATGCGCTTTGACACTTTGATCTGGATGATAACATAAGTGAGGAATATCGATTCCCACAAGTTTTGCTGCATCAATTACACGTGTTCCTTTTTTAACTGTAAGTGGCATATTATTAATTTTGATATTTACCATTATGCCCTGCCTCCTTTTACTTCAAATACTTCTGGGAATATCTTCATTGCACTCATTGTGGCACTTTGAGCTGTTTCTCCAAGACCACAAAGTGACGCATTTTGCATAATCATTCCGATTTTCTTAAGCGTTTTAATATCTTCTTCTGTATGTCTACCTTCTTTAATTTTTTGAAGGATTAATTTCACATGGCGATTGCCTTCTCTACAAGGTGTACATTGACCACAGCTTTCATGTGAGAAGAACTTTTGTGTTGTTTGTAAGAAATCAATGACCTCTGTGCGGTCATCAATAACTAAAATTGCTCCTGAACCTACACCTACCCCAGCTGCTTTAAGTGTTTCATATGTATAAGGCACATCTAAAATTTCTGGTCCTGCAATCTTGCCTGAAGCCCCACCAAATTGAATGAGCTTAATCTCATGATCTTCTGTTACCCCACCAGCAAGTTCATTAATAATTTCTCTTACAGTAAGCCCAAATGGAATTTCAAAAGCACCTGGTTTTTGAACATTTCCACCTACACTAATCATTTTGGTTCCCACAGATTCTTCTGTGCCATATTGTAAATATGTTTTTTCATCATCTAATAAAATGCTTGGTACTAAACATAAACTTTCTACGTTATTAAGACAAGTTGGTAAACTAAATAATCCACTTTGTTTAATAAAAGGTGGCTTCATTCTAGGTCTACCACTTTTACCTTCCATAGATTCTACAAGGGCAGTACCTTCTCCGCATACATAAGCCCCTGCACCTGAATATAAATAAAGTTCATAGTCAAAACCTTTACCTAAAATATTTTTACCTAAATAACCTTTTGCCTTAGCTGCCTCAATGGCATTTAAAAGCAGTGGTCTTAAATGACTATACTCTTCTCGCATATAAATATAACCATTTTTAGCACCTATGCTATAACCAGCAATAATCATAGCTTCTACTAAACGAAATGGATCATTTTCAATGAGTGTACGGTCCTTAAATGTACAAGGTTCACCTTCATCAGCATTGCAGACAACTACTTTATTTTCTCCTACTACTTCTCTAGCTTGGCGCCACTTTTTACCCATATCATAAGCTGCACCACCACGTCCTTTTACCCCATATGAAGCAATAAGGTCTGCAATATCAAAGCCGTCCATTACAATTGCTCTTTTTAAGGCTGAAAAACCACCTATTGATTCATAAGATTCAATTGAATTAACATCATATCTCCCAAAATTTTGAGTTATAAAGCTTACTGTTTTTTTCACGCTTTTTCCTCCTACTCTAATGAACTAAGTACTTCTTTAATTTCTTCTTTGCTACGTAATGGACCATACACCTTTCCATTAATACGGATAGCTGGTGCTTTATCACATGCTCCAAAGCAAGGCACTTGTTCAATTGTAAATTTATGATCATAAGTTACTTCATTTAAACGAATTCCTAAAAGGGATTGTAACTGATTTAAAAGGTTATCACTTTCATTCACTTTACAGACAATGCTCTCACAAACTTGAATCGGATATTTGGCTCTTGGCACTTCTGACAATGCTGAAAAAAATGAAATTACATCATATACACGACTTATATGTAAGGACATCTTTTCGGCAATATAATA
>CALGWE010000278.1:0-1271 GCA_937935915.1 uncultured Clostridia bacterium | reverse complement strand
TTAAAGAGGAAAATGTTATTGCCGGTGAAAAACTTAAAGAATATCGCAAACAAACAGGCTTATCAGTATTTAAGGTTGGAAGGCATATAGGGGTATCCGGTAGTTATATTAGTCAAGTGGAAAATGGTAAACGCCCTGCCTCCGATGCAATGTTAATGGCAATGGCTGAGCTGTATGGTGTGGATAAAAAAGAACTCTTTGACCTATATAATAAAATGCCAAGTGATGAAGTTAATACTATTATGCAGCACCCTGAGCTTAGACAGCTATTCCTAGATGTTACAAATGATAAAAAGTTTAATCCTGAAAAGCTCAGTAAAGTAATTGAAGAATTTAGACTAATGGCTAAAGAATATGAAGATGAAGGAGAACACAAATAATGAGTTCATTTTATAAATTTCTAGAAGTATATGACTATTGGATGGTTAACACGTTTGGTTATGATTTAGCTGTAAAAATAGAAGATATCTTCTATGGTCTTTCTATGATATTTATTGGCATACTTATTATGGCTTTTCTTACTGGAATCTTCATACGTCGCCTCTATTCCCTTAAGGATTTCGGAGAAAGTAAAGTCAAAATATTAAGGATTGATAACGGACAGAAATCTAGTCAAACGATCCAAATCAGAACATTACAAGAAGCATTTCATCAGGTTATACTCCTTTCTTTTAGTCCACTTTTTACATTTAAACGATTTACTGAAAGAGATGAGAAGCGTACTAAACGCTTTGTAAAATGGATGCTAATTATTGCTGTTTTTATTATCCTATTTGGTTTATTTACTACTTTTACAGTACTTAGACCTATAAGTTAAGATTAGTATCTTTGCACATTAAAAGAGGGATAGTGCCTACTTGATACTACCCCTTGTATTCTTGTTCATAAGAGTATTTATATTACTACATTCTTAATTTCTATTTTGAACATATTTTTCTTTTGAACTTTTAATTTTTTCCTTTAACTTTTTCATTTTTATAGGTGCCGTATATAAATACTCTAAAATTAATTTTACAAATCCAATTACTTCATTCACTTCATTAATTCTAAACACTGAATTATCAGCATGGGCAGCATCATTACCTAATTGCCTAATAACCCAACAAGCATCTTCCAACCCATCCGGTAATATTCCTTTGCTAATCAGATCTTGAATTTTTGAATCCAAATCTCGCCCTTTCGCACCTTTATCCTTACATATCGCTTCTAAAGTCCTTCTCAAAGATAATATACAAATTGCAGAATCTATCTGTTTTACTTTTAATGCTGAT
>CALGWE010000277.1:0-1704 GCA_937935915.1 uncultured Clostridia bacterium | reverse complement strand
CTTTAATATCATAGCTTAAGCGTTTTTCTCTTACATCAGCTTCACTTACTCCTAAGATTTTTGCTAAGTAACGGTCTGAGAAACCATCTTGTTTTGCCTTTAAGAGTACTTCTTTCGCTGGTACTGCACCTTTTTGGGCAATAAGTGCCATTTCTTCTTCTACAAGTTCTTTCATTTGTTCAATGAAGTAAGGTTTGATCTTAGTAAGTTCGAAGAGTTCTTCTACTGTGGCACCTTTTCTTAAAGCTTCATACATAATGAATTGTCTTTCACTTGTTGGGACATGTAACATATGAAGTAATTCTTCTTTTGTTTTACTATTGAAATCTTTTGCAAAACCAAGTCCATAACGTCCATTTTCAAGACTACGAATTGCTTTTTGGAAAGCTTCTTTGTATGTTTTACCAATACTCATAACTTCCCCTACTGCACGCATTTGTGTGCCTAATTTATCTTCAGCATTTTTGAATTTTTCAAATGCCCAACGTGCGAATTTAATTACTACATAATCTCCATCTGGTACATATTTATCAAGTGTGCCATATTTACCACATGGAATATCTTTAAGTGTTAAACCTGTAGCAAGCATTGCTGAAACTAAAGCGATAGGGAAACCTGTTGCTTTAGATGCAAGAGCTGATGAACGAGATGTTCTTGGGTTGATTTCAATAACAACGATGCGTCCTGTTTCAGGATTTCTTGCAAATTGTACGTTTGTACCACCGATTACTTCGATAGCATCTACGATTTTATAAGCTTTATGTTGTAAATCTTTTTGCACTTCTTCACTAATAGTAAGCATAGGTGCTGAGCAGAATGAATCTCCTGTATGTACACCAAGTGGATCAATATTTTCAATGAAGCATACTGTAATCATATTGCCATCTTTATCACGTACAACTTCAAGTTCAAGTTCTTCCCAACCTAAAATAGATTCTTCTACTAATACTTGACCTACTAAGCTGGCTTGAAGCCCTCTTTCACAAACAACGCGTAATTCATCTTTATTATAAACAAGACCACCGCCTGCGCCTCCCATTGTATAAGCTGGGCGAAGTACAACTGGATAACCTAATCTATCTGCTATAGTTAAAGCTTCATCTACACTATAAGCTACTTTACTTTTAGCCATTTCAATGCCAAGTTTATTCATCATATGTTTAAACTCGATGCGGTCTTCACCACGTTCAATGGCATCCACTTGTACCCCTATAACTTTTACATTATATTTCTTTAAGACACCTAATTTATCAAGTTCAGAACATAAGTTAAGACCTGATTGACCACCTAAATTAGGAAGTAAACAGTCAGGACGTTCCTTCGCAATAATTTCTTCAAGACGATTTGCATTAAGTGGTTCAATATAAGTTACATCTGCAATTTCTGGATCAGTCATAATCGTAGCTGGATTTGAATTCACTAATACAATTTCATATCCTAACTTACGAAGCGCCTTACATGCTTGTGTTCCTGAATAGTCAAATTCACAAGCTTGCCCGATGATAATAGGGCCTGATCCAATAATTAATACTTTTTTCTTTTTACTCTCCATGCCTTCATCCTCCAAAATCTTATTAGTATAGCTTTTATGTGCGTTATTTAGCGATAATTATTCACATTATAACATATTATTCTAAATTTAATATACACTATTTCAACTTTATTATAATTATCTTTTTTATAACCCCCTCTATCAATTTATTA
>CALGWE010000276.1:0-1953 GCA_937935915.1 uncultured Clostridia bacterium | reverse complement strand
AGCAAGAGGTAAATATGCATTGACATTTGTATTTAATGAAGGTGAAAATGCAGTTCTTGAAGTAAAAGTAACAAACTCAGCTGAGAAAAACTCAGAAGTTACACCTGCAGAAGTAACTTTTGATAAATATGTAGATCCAGAAAGTAGTGAAACACCTACTGATGTAGCGCTAGCAATTAAGTTTAATGGCAATACATTAGAAACAGTAAAACTTAATGGGGAACTTTTAGATGCTGAAAATTATATTGTAACAGAAGAAGGCATTACATTACCAGCAAGCTATTTGATGAGCTTAGCAGATGGCAGCTATGTACTTAACTTCCAATTTAGTGCAGGCGATCCAGCTGAAGTACAATTGATAGTTGAAGAAAATGTACCTGTAGCAAAAGGTGCTATTCAAGTTGAATTAGTATCAGGTAGTACAACAACTACAAACAGTATGAATAATACTTTCAAACTACAAGTAACAGATGAGAGTGAATTTGATTTATCAAAACTTACTATGCGTTACTACTTCACGGCAGAAGACTTAACAATCGGTCAAACATGTTGGGTTGATAATGCTTGTATCCAATATTCATGTGCACCTTGGTATGTAGCAATCACAAGCAATATTACAAGTGAAATTGTGAAAATGGATATAGCTACAGAAACAGCAAATAGCTATATTGAATTTACATTTAACTCAGATGATAAACTTAATAAACTAGGCAGGATGGAAATCGCAACACGTACAGCAAATAATAACTGGTCTAACTTTGATCAAAGTAATGACTTTTCATACAATGATGCAACTAAAGTTGCTCTATTCTATGATGGTAAATTAGTAAGCGGTTCAATGCCAAGATAATTTAAACAAAAAACACCCTTATCATACTAAAGTGTATGATAAGGGTGTTTTTTGTTGATAATAAAATAGAATATTTGGAATTGATATAAAAATAGAAAGTGCTTATAATTAGAATAAGCTAAAAATATGTAAGTAGTAAATCGAAGGAGACAAAAGATGGGGGAACTTGCGAAGTTACCGAATATCGGTAAAGTATTAGAAGAACAATTAAATGTTGTAGGGATTGAATCTTATGAGGCGCTTAAAGAAATAGGAAGTAAGGCAGCTTGGCTTAAGATTAAAGCCATAGATGATTCCGCATGTATACATCGTTTATATGCTATAGAGGGGGCTATACAAGGCATTAAGAAAACAGACTTATCAGCAGCAACAAAAGAAGCACTTAAAGCATTTTATAATGCACATAAATAGATAATGAGGAGGTAGTAAGAAAAATGGAGGTATTTCAAAAGAGTTTAGAAGTATTAGAAGCATTATTTAAAAAGGATGTACAATTTGCATTAGCCACAGTTTCTCAAAAGGTACAAGAAATTGAGGTCAATAAACATGTGGCGCTATGTAAGGATTTGTATCGTTTTCAAGGAGAAGCTTATAATATCGGTCATCCTTTAAAAGAAGAAAATAAGGAGATTCGTCAGCAGCTTATTAAAGCTTTTAAGCCATGGTATTTTGCACATAATAATGAAGCGGATGAAAATATGTGTTATGTAAAAGTGGTACCAACAACAGGCTTTTATTATAAAGATGGCACAGGCTATAAAGTAGATTTTGTAAATCAAACTGCAGAAACATTTCCTTTTGAAGAGGATATTGTCACGGTTTAATAAAAATTTTATGCTTTAATAAAAATAGAGGGGGAAAACAATGTTAAGATTAAGACCATATAAACCAAAGGATGCCCAGGAGATTGTAAAATGGATTAAAGATGAAAGAAGCTTTCGCTTATGGTGTGCAGATCGTTATGAAAGCTATCCTATTGGTGCAGAAGATATCGTAGCTGCTTATGAAAAAGAGGAAGCCAATAATGGTTTCTTTCCAATGACTGCTTTTGATGAAACTGGTATTGTAGGTCATTTGATTTTAAGATTTATCGATGAGGCGCA
>CALGWE010000275.1:0-9642 GCA_937935915.1 uncultured Clostridia bacterium | reverse complement strand
TTTAGGTGTTACTACTGAATCTTTTTCTAATGTATTTACAACATTAATTACAAGACTTGCATCCTTACCTTCACTAAATTTGAATGTGAATTCATTTGCACCTCTATTAAGTGTATCTAGGTATTCTTTAGCAAATACTACTTGATCATCTTTTACTGTATAATCTTTTCCATCTACTAATTCTTTGCCATCTTTAACAATGCTTACAAGTGTATTACCTTTTAATTCCATACCTACTGTAACATCAGATTTGTTAGCTAAGTCAAATGTATCTGTTGTTGTTGTAAGTGCAGAATTAATAATTGTTCTAGTAATATCTACTGTAAGAACTGGATCTTCACCTTTATTAAAGTCAAATACTAAATCTACTTTACCTTCTTCAAATTGATCAAGATACTCTTTAAAGATTGTTACTTTATTATCTTCTACTATATAATCTGTACCTTCTACTAAAGTAGCATCTCCATTTTTAATAGCTTCTAATGTCGCACCATCTGCATCAAATTCTACTATTACATCTTCTTGTAACTCTGCTTTTTTATCAAAGCTTGCAGTTGTACTACTTAAAGTTGCGCTTGTACCTGTTTCTTTAATAGTAATTGTAAGTACTGGGTCTTTACCGTCACTATAGTCAAATGTTACTTTTACTTTGCCTTCTTCTTGAGCTGCTAAGAATGATTTAAGGATTGTTATTTTATCCCCATCTACTGTGTAATCTTCACCATCTACTAACACTTTATCCCCAACTTTAACAGCTTTAAGTGTATTACCATTAGGGTTAACTGCAATTGTGATATCTTTTTGTAAACTTACTTTTTTATCAAATGTTGCTGCTGTTTTTTCAAGAGTTGCACTTGGTGCTGTTACTTTTCCACTGCCTGTATCAGCATAAACAATACCACGTCCATTTGTTCCAATATATACTCTACCATATACATCGAAGTCTCCTGTAATATCACAGCAAGGGTCTACTAAACCATATTGATGATTATCATCATTAATACGTGTCCATGTTTCACCTTTATCATCTGATCTGAAGAAACCATTTTGTCCTTCTACTTTACCTGCGATATAAATTGCTGGATAGCCACCTTCTTCTTTAGCTTTACCAAACCCAAATGTGAGTGCTTCATCTACACCATCAATTTTTGCAAACGTTTGGCCTTGATCATTTGAGTACCATAAACCTTTTTCACCATTTCCATTAGCTGTACCAAGCCATACATCTCCTTCATGTCCCCTTACAGCTTTAATAGTTGTATTATCTGTATTTGCACCTATACCTGGTTTACCTTCAAGCGCTACTTCTGTGAAGTTTTGAGCTGAATCTGTACTTACATAGAATTTACCTTGGCTATAACCATAGAATACTTTTGGATTTACACGATCTGAGCAAACATTTGCTCCTGTTGGAATACCTTCAGAAGCTGTCCAGTTATATCCACCTTTTGACCAACTTACTGGTTCATCTGGTGTAGCCCATACTACAACTTCTCCATCAGCAGCAAGTGCAACTTCACCTTTACCATTACTATTTCCAATTCTACTATGAATTACAGAGAATGTTTTACCACCATCTTTTGACCATGTCATACCACTTAAGTAGCTGCCATAATCATCAATTTTTGTTCTTTCACCTACACGTACTACAATATCTGAATTAAGTTCAGCATAATCTAAGTCTACAGAACTATTTAATGTACCATATTTATCACCAGGTTTGATATTAGCCATGATTTTAGGTACTTTTGTAACATCTTCATGATAGAAACCATTTACATCATATAAACTACTTACTAAACCATCATCTTCTGAACCTGGAATTGTAATAAGTGCATTTGATACAACCTCTTCAATACCTTTTGCTCTAACTTTAATTGTAAAGTTTTCACCTTTATCCCAGTTTGTTAAATTATCTGTACCATAAAGTGTAGCACCTGTACCATACATCATTCTATCTGAGTTAAATGGGTCAATAGCAATAGCTCCTACTGTCCAACCGATTTTAGGTGATGCTGTAGCATTATCGTCTGGTGCATGTGTACTACCCCAGTCAAGCCATGGTGCCTCTGTAATATCCATATCGCATTTTACTTTACGTTGTGGGTAGCTAATCCAATCCCATACATTTTCCCATGTTTCTCCACCATCTTTACTTCTGTACATGAATAAATCTGGCCACCAAGATTGGCAAACTACTAAAAGTGTATTTTCATCTTGAGCATCTACTGTAAGCCCTTGATATCCATACCAAGGATCATCTGGTGCAGTCTTACTAGATTTTGGACTGATAAGTTTCCACTCACCTATATTTGTATTATATTTCCATATATCACCATAACCAGATGCATATGGTCCAGCTTCTGTTGCATATGTTACATAAAGCATACCATCTTTTGTAAGATATGTTTGATATGGTAAATATGTATCACCATCTTGCATTTTCCACTCGCCAGTTGCTTCATTTACAATTTTCCCACGTGGTTCACCAGCTACTGGAGCCCATGTTTTACCACCATCTGTTGTTTTATAAATAGAATGCTCTCTATTACCAACACCTACATAAAGTGTTTGAGAACCTTTACCTGGTACATTAGATCTCTTATCACATTGGATAAAAGTAATACCTAAGTGTCCACCGTATGCTTCTCCTTTATTATAATAGAAATCTCCTTCTACATCGAAACTTTCCATCTTGTTCCATGTTTTACCGTAATCTTCACTCTTCCATAAACCATCATTTCTAGAACCTAAGTAAAGTACTGCTGAATTGTTAGGGTCTACAACAAGTTTTGCATTCATTAATCTACCTTGCATGTTTGAACCACAAAAGAAAGGAAGTTCAGAAACTGTCCATGTTTCTCCTCTATCTTCTGAACAGAATACTGCACCTTTTACATCCGTCCAACCATTATCATATTCCCCCATTAATGCATAAACACGATTTGCATCGTTAGGGTCTGTAGCTAAATCATCACACCCTAAATTACTCCACATTTCTGGCCCTACCCAGTCGGTAAGTGGTTTCCAACTTTCTGTTTCTGGTTGCCAACGATAAATACCGCCCATATCTGTTCTTGCATAAATTAAGTCTTTTTCTGCTTCACTAAATTCAACACCTGTAATCATACCACCACCGTAGATTTGTACGTTTTTCCATTCGTTGATTTCAGTGTCATAAGCATACACACAGTTTGGTGCAATACACATTACTGCTAAGCTAGCTGGCAATACAATTTTACGTGCATACTGTCTAATTGTAGCTGTTAAGTTTTTTAATATTCTTTTACTCATGATTTACCTCCATTTGTTTAAGTTATTTTCTAAATCTTTAAACTCATTATATTATTTGTTAATTTTTTTTAAAGATTAAAGGAGTATCATGTGTATTTTTACTTATTATAACGAGTTGTGCTAGTTAAATTTACAAGTAGAATAAGCTCTAAACATGTGATATCGTTACCCTTACAAAAATAATCACAATGGGGGACATCACATGTTAGAGCTCAAATATTATTCTGCCCAAGAAATTGTAAATTTAAAAGACTTTTTTCTAGTTTCTTATGTTATTATTGATGATATTTATCATCGCATTATTCCAGATAATATTCGCTTTAGACGCAATTATGCTGAGGCTAAGCTGTCTGATAGTGAAATTATAACCCTTGCCATTGTTGGTGAGATACATGGTATAGCATCTGAAAAAGCTTGGTTTAACTATGTTTGTAAGAATTTTAAAGACTTATTTCCTAACCTAGGTCATCGTACACGTTTTAATCGCACCAGGAGAAATCTTGAATCTGTTATTAATGAAATCAGAAAAGAAATTAGTAACTATCTTGGCTATAACCGTTCTGATATTTACATTGTTGATAGTATGCCTATTCCTGTATGTGGCTTTGGTAGAGCCCATTTTTGCAAACGATTTAAAGATATTTCATCTTATGGTTACTGTGCATCTAAAAAAGAAACTTATTACGGCTTAAAACTTCATGCGGCAGTTACTTTAGAAGGTTATATCACTGATATTGAAATAACAGCTGCAAATGTAGACGACAGAGCAATTCTTTGGGAAATGTTTCAATCGCTCTACCAACCTATTGTCCTATGTGATAAAGGTTACATTGGTGATGAACTTGCTCAAAATTTAAAGAATGAAAAAGGCCTAACACTATTAGCCTTAAAACGAAATAATAGTAAAAATCCTTATTCAAAAGACTTGAGAAATTGGATTAGTAGACATAGAAGACGTATTGAAACGACTTTTTCTCAGTTAGCCAATCAATTCCATGTCAATGAAGTACTAGCAAATTCGCTTAGTGGTTTAAAAGCTAGACTTCAAAGTAAAATCCTAGGGCATAACATCTGTTGCTTCATAAACAAATGCCTTGGTAATCAGGCAACTACACAGATTAAACACTTGATATTTTAATAAATAAACTACTGTTTAATTATTGCGAGGATATTATAATTTCTACGATTACCATATTTATCCTTTCTATAATTGAAGATTAACTAGCACATATCGTTATACTAAATTCATCAGATTATTTTTAAGGAGATTTTTACATATGAAATGTAACAAATTATTAATAACTTTTTGTTTATACTAAGTGCCTTTATCTATCTCATTTTTATCCCAAATCAAGATTACTTTATTATTCATCTTGATACTTTAGATTCATCACTCGCCACTCTAGCGTCACTACATTTTTTTACTCTCCCTCCACCTTCACAAGCAAACCACATTCTCCCAATAAAAGACCACAACACACTCGTTGTAGTCAATCTTTCACCCCCTTTCCTCGCCTGCGAAGGTATTAAATAGAGTAAAGCACGAGGTGGTGGTGTCTGCTAAACTACCTTCGGAAGAATTTGTTGATAGTCTTAACAAAGAGACTCAAAGCGTTCTTAGGGATGCTGTCTGAACGTAGCGTTAGCTCAGTGAGTTCATCCCGTTGCTTTGAGTCTCGAGTTTAGACTATCACAAATTCTGTAGAGTGTAGTTAGCAGGCACCACCACCTCGTGCGGGCCTTACTCTATTTATTTACCACAGCAGTCTTTATATTTTTTCCCACTTCCACATGGACATTCATCATTTCTGCCGATCTTTTCTTTTTTAACGATTGGTTTTGCACCTAAGCTTTCATCTGTATGATTTACAGCTACTGGCTGCGCAACTCTTTCACGTTTAAGTTCTTTATCAGTTACTTTTCTAATATGGTAAAGTGCTTTAACTGTATCTTCTTGAATGTTTTGTACCATTTCTTCAAAGATATCAAAGCTTAAGAAACGGTATTCTACAAGTGGATCTCTTTGACCGTATGCTTGAAGGTTGATACCTTGTTTCATTTGATCCATGTTATCTAAGTGATCCATCCATTTTTGATCGATTACTTTAAGAAGGATTACACGTTCAATTTCACGAAGTTCATCGCCAAATTCCGCTTCTTTTTCATCATAGATTTTATCTGCTGCTGCATTTAAATCTTCTTTTAATTTTTCAACTGTAAGTCTTTCTTGTTCTTCTTTTGTATAACTTACATTTTCAACTGGAATGATTGAACGAAGATGTTCCATCATACTTGTTAAATTCCATTCTTCAGCGTATTCGATACCATTAGTTGCATTATCTACGATTGTAGAGATAACTTCTTTTGCCATATCTCTGATTTTGCCACCAAGGTTTTCATTTTTAAGCACTTTGTAACGTTCACCATAAATGATTTCTCTTTGATCATTCATGATCTTATCATATTCTAATAAGTGTTTACGTACGCCGTAGTTGTTTCCTTCAACTTTTGTTTGAGCTCTTTCAATAGCTTTTGTAAGGATTCTGTGTTCAATTGGTTCATCATCTGGAAGACCGATTGCATCAAACATTTTAAGTGTACTTTCTGGTGTGAAAAGTCTCATTAAATCATCTTCAAGTGCAAGATAGAATCTTGATTCACCTGGATCCCCTTGACGTCCTGAACGTCCACGGAGCTGATTATCAATACGTCTTGATTCATGACGTTCTGTACCGATAATTTTAAGACCACCTAATTC
This sequence comes from uncultured Clostridia bacterium, assembly GCA_937935915.1. Taxonomy (GTDB): domain Bacteria; phylum Bacillota; class Clostridia; order Lachnospirales; family Cellulosilyticaceae; genus Cellulosilyticum. The sequence goes on along the minus strand of CALGWE010000275.1, from coordinate 3,590 downwards.
TTGTACACCTTCTTCAAGCTTGATATCCGTACCACGACCAGCCATGTTTGTAGCGATTGTTACTGCACCCTTTTTACCTGCAAGCGCAATAATTTCAGCTTCTTTTGCATGGTATTTGGCATTAAGTACTTGGTGTTTTACACCTTCTCTTTTAAGTAATTTACTTAAAAGTTCTGATGTATCAATTGTAACTGTACCAACAAGTACTGGTTGCCCTTTTGCATGAGATGCTTTGATATCTTCAATAACAGCTTTGAATTTAGCTTCTTCTGTTTTGTATACCACATCTGGGTGGTCAATACGTTGAACTGGTTTATTTGTAGGAATTACGATAACGTCCATTCCATAAATATCTCTGAACTCAGACTCTTCTGTTTGAGCTGTACCTGTCATACCAGCTTTTTTAGCATATTTGTTGAAGTAGTTTTGGAAAGTAATTGTTGCAAGTGTTTGACTTTCTTTACGTACTTCTACGCCTTCTTTAGCTTCAATCGCTTGGTGAAGACCATCAGAATAACGACGTCCATCCATTAAACGACCTGTGAATTCGTCTACGATTACGATTTCACCTTTTTCGTCTACGATATAGTCTTTTTCTCTATGCATTAAGCTGTGTGCTTTAAGTGCAATGTTAATATGGTGTTGAATTTCCATATTTTCTGGATCAGCTAAATTCTCAAGTCCGAAGTATTGTTCTGCTTTTCTAATACCATCTTGTGTTAAAGTAACAGTTTTTTGTTTTTCATCTACTACGTAATCGCCTTCTTCTTCAATTTCTTCACGCATTAATGTAGACATAGCTGTTTCTTCACCAAGAAGTCTACCTTTTGTTAAACGGCGCGCAAAGATATCTGCTGCTTTGTAAAGATGTGTTGATTTAGACCCTTGTCCTGAAATAATAAGTGGTGTACGTGCCTCATCAATAAGAACAGAGTCAACCTCATCGATTACAGCATATGAAAGTTCTCTTTGTACCATTTCTTCAGCATAAAGCACCATATTATCACGAAGGTAATCAAAACCAAACTCATTATTTGTACCATAAGTAATATCACAGTTATAAGCTGCTCTTCTTGTTGCATTGTCCATTTGACTTAAGATACAACCAACTGTAAGTCCAAGCCATCTATAAAGCTCACCCATTTCCTCAGCATCACGTTGTGCAAGATAATCATTAACTGTTACTACGTGTACACCATTTCCTGAAAGTGCATTAAGGTAAACTGGTAATGTTTCTGTTAAAGTTTTACCTTCCCCAGTTCTCATCTCTGCGATACGTCCATTATGAAGTACAATACCACCCATAATTTGTACGCGGAAATGTTTTTTACCAAGTACACGCCATGCTGCTTCTCTACATACAGCATAAGCTTCTGGTAAGATATCGTCTAATGTTTCACCATTAGCAAGACGATTCTTGAATTCTTGTGTTTTTGCTTGAAGTTGTGTATCTGTAAGCTTTTGCATTGCTTCGTCATATGACTCAACTTTTTGTACGATTGGTTCAATTCTTTTGAGTTCTCTTTCTGAGTGAGTCCCAAAAATTCTATCGATTAGTTTCAAATTTTTCACCCTCTTTTATTTATTTAATGCATTTATGCCTATCTCTGTTTAGCTCTAAGTTTATATTATAAAAATGTTGTAAATTTATAATAAATGTTAGCTTTAAGTATACCAAATATTATACATTTTTACAACCTGACTACCCAGCCAATTATAGCCATTCTATTATATTTTAAAATCTATCTTTTTTCAATTGTTTGAAATAGGTTTTACAACATGTTGCTTTTTGCAACACGATTAGTTCCTTATTTTTATGTTTTATGGATATTCCTATTAAATATGGCAAAAATAATTCCTATGTAAATTAAAGTTATTTCATTTATTTTTCAAGGCGGTGACCATTTTGCGTAAACTCTTACATTTTCTAAGGCCCTATACTGGACTTATCATTATAACCTGTTTACTGCTATTATGTCAGACTATTGGCAACCTCTCTTTACCTAGATTCTTGTCTAATATTATCGATAACGGCATTACTGCAGGTAATATGGGCTATATTTTACAAATAGGTTTATATATGATTATTGCAGCTATTATTACCTCTGCTGTTGGCATTGCGGCTATGTACACCTCTGCTAGAGTGGCTATGTCTGTAGGTCGTGATTTAAGACATGCTGTTTTTGAAAAAGTAGAAAGCTTTTCCTTAGGTGAATTCAATAACCTTGGTACTTCTTCTCTTATTACAAGGACCACTAATGATGTTTATCAAGTTCAGCAGTTAGTAATTATGTCTCTCAGAATGATGATTATTGCCCCTCTTATGGCTATTGGTGGCATTATAATGGCCATTTCTACAAATGGCACCTTATCACTTATACTACTTATCTCTATACCTGTTTTATCCCTTGTAATCTTCATCATAGGACGTAAAACCGTTCCTCTATATAACCAAATACAAACTAAACTGGATAAAGTAAATCTCATTTTACGTGAAAATCTTACAGGTATTCGTGTCATTCGTGCTTTTAATAAAACAAAGTATGAAGAAACACGTTTTAAAACAGCAAGCCTAGACTTAACCAATACTGCTATTGCCGTTAATAAGCTTATGGCCCTTCTAATGCCTGGCATTATGATTGTTCTAAATCTTACAACTGTAGCCATCCTATGGTTTGGAAGCATTAAGGTAAGCAATGGTTTATTAGAGGTGGGTTCTCTTATTGCTTTTATTCAATATGTCATGCAAATCATGTTTTCTTTAGTTATGCTGACTATGATTTTTGTACTTATTCCAAGAGCTTTAGCTTCTGCTAATCGTATTTCTGAAGTTTTAGATACACTCAATATAGTAACTGATAGAGTGGATCCTTCTAGTGTTTCTAAACCATCCTCTCTTACCCGTGCACACCTTCGCTTCGAAGACGTTTCCTTTGCTTATCCTGGTAGTCAAAAGCCTATCTTAAGCCACATCTCTTTCGAGGTAGGACCTGGTGAAACTCTAGCCATTATTGGTGGGACTGGTTCTGGTAAAAGTACACTGCTTAATCTCATTCCTAGATTTTATGACATTACCAGTGGACGTATTTTAATAGATGGACTAGATATCAAAGACTATTCTCTTACAGATTTAAGAGAAAAAATAGGGTATGTCCCTCAAAAGAACTTTTTATTCAGTGGCTCTGTAGCTAGTAATCTAGGTTTCGGTAAAGAAAATGCTAGTGAAAGTGACATGACTAAAGCCTTAACCACTGCCCAAGGTATCGACTTTGTATCAAGTATGCCAGAGGGTACCAATAGCCCTATTACTCAAGGCGGTACCAATGTCTCTGGTGGTCAAAGACAACGTTTAGCCATCGCCAGAGCGCTTATGAAAAATGCAGAATTCTATCTTTTCGATGATAGTTTCTCTGCCCTTGACTTCAAAACAGATGCACAACTTCGTAAAGCCCTTGCTGAAAACATTACAGATTCTGCAATCATTATAGTCGGTCAACGCATTACTTCTATTATGCATGCTAATACCATTTTAGTCTTAGATGACCACACGATTGTAGGCAAGGGAACTCATGAAGAACTTCTTAAAAATT
>CALGWE010000274.1:0-6416 GCA_937935915.1 uncultured Clostridia bacterium | reverse complement strand
GCCTTCTAGCATTGCTATCTTGGTATTGGTGTTGTCTCTACACCCTTATATATGTCATGAAAAATAAATAATCTCTCTTAATTTTAAATAATTTTGGGCCGCGGAAAATTTATATCTCTTGAATACATATTGCTTTTTGTTTCTTATATAACTTGAAGTTTATTTAAAATATTTTCGCCGAAGGCGACAACGTTTTTTATTTTGGGCTTATAATCATTTTATAACATTCTCTTTCATCTAAAGAAAGTGTAAAGGTAAAACCATTTCTCTTATGCAAAAAGAAAACACCCAGACAAAAGCTGTCTAGGTGTTTTCTTTTTTATTATTTTTATTCCTCAACAATCAGCCCAATCTGCTCCACTCTTAAACAATACCTTGCCTGCTTCTTCACTTGTTCCTCACTCCAAGGCATTGCCACACTATAAGGAAATCTCCTTAAAAGCTCCCTATCATTTTCACTATTGCCTACCACCAACACTTGTTCCTCTGGCCAGCCTTTTTCTTTACAGAACTTAATGGTCTGTTCCACCTTATTACATCCTTTAGGCATCATATAAATGCAGTGCTTTTCTTTTTCTACCTGTACATCTAGTTCCTTAACAACTTCCATAAACTGTGGGATTTCTTTATGACCTAAACGTACTAAAATCTTAGATTTAAGGCTATTACTCATTATCTTATTTTCTAATAACTCAATGCCTTTTAATGTTTCTATGCACTCGTTACTAAACGTATGCTGCTGCTTTTGTCCTGTCTCAAAATCACAAATATACATGCCATTTTCAAAAATGCCGCCGCTTATAAAAGGCTTAAGCTTTCTGCACTTTTTCAGAGTTAAATCATAAGGCAAGGCAGTTACCAGATATATTTTTGCCTTTTGTGCTAAATACGCTACAGCTAATTCTACTTCTGGGGTGATGATACCTTTTTCATTGGTTAGCGTCCCATCTACATCTATAAAAATGGCCTGAAACTTATGTTTTTCCAGTAATCTAAAGGTTTTCTTACTACCAAAATGCTGCAAGGTTGGGAGATTTGTTAAATTAGAATATGCCAAGTAACAGTCACATCTTTTTCGCCCACATGGAGTATAGGTGATGTTGCCTTGATATAAATTTCCCATACTGGCTTTGCTTCTATTGCAGGCATAGACCTCTCCTGCTGCTTCTATAAAGAAACTTTCATGTCCACCTAAGCAATCTTGTGTGGCCCTTGGCTCCTTAAGTTCTAGGTCAAAGAAAGGGTCTATAGCCTTAAATTCTGTGATTTCATCTAAAGTATAATGTCTTCTTAAACCATCCATTTTATTAATCCATAAGTAAATAGAAGGTGGCAACTTCTTTCTTAGCAATTGAATGCTTTCTAAGTTGGCTGGATTGCCTACTGCGCCGACACTTACTTCTACAAATTGCATGATATCTAATATATTTTGAGCAAAGGCATCTACATCTACCATATCGGGATGAAAACTGCACCATAGTTTGATTTTATCCAGGTTGGCTTTTTCTTTTTGCCAAAGGGCAACTAGCTTTTTAATGTCGCAGCTTAAGTTTGTTTGAATGCCTACATAAGCTACTTGAGGCAGCTTGCTAAACTGTGAGAGGCTCCTTTGTATATGGGGATAAATAAGGGCTTCGCCATAAGGTGTGAAAAATACATTCATGTTTTCCACTTTGGTAGCCCGAGCTACCAAAGTGGAAAATTTCTCTAAAGCTTGTTGATCTCGTGCGATTTCTTTGGCACTAGGCTGCTTCTTTGCAAAGGGGCAATAACTACATGCATAATTACAGGATTTAATGAAACCGCGATAATATAAGGTCTTTGCTTGATTTAACATAGGCTTATGGGTTACAGCCTTCCTGCATTTTTCTTACTACTTCATCTGACATAAAAAGTGGTCCAATATAATCAGATAATCCTAAGCCCTCTTCTGTTAAGCGTATAAATCCAGCCTCCTGAACTGCCCATTTTTTCGCCATTAGTTCTGTTATAATTGGGAAATCATGTGCTAATTCACTCTGCCAAAGCTGATTGTATTCCTTAAGCGCAATGCCCCTATGATACATCAGATTTTTAATAACAAATCTTCGTTTTTGCTCATCTTCATTTAATATGTAACCTGTAAGCCCTTCAACAAAGCTTCCTTTTTGATTAAATGCCCTAATGGTTTGGGTGCAGCTTACTACCTTTGCACTATATGGCTCGCAAAAGTGTAAGTTGCCAATATAGCTTCTGCCGCCGCAGCCAATGGCAATCATTTCTTCAAAGCCGCAGCTGTAACTTGCTTCTTGATGGCGTACAAATCTTCTCATGGACGTTTGATGATAGCCTGCTGATTTTAAATAAGCTGCCAGAAATCTATACATCTCTTGCTTTAATGTTTCTTCTACCCCATTTGTGCCATATAAACCGGTATGCTTTCTAATATATAAAGGATAAATAAATATTTCATCTGGGGCATACATCAGTGCTTGTTCCAATGAAGCTTTCAAGCTATCTATCGTTTGACCTGGCACCCCATAAATCAAATCTATATTTAAACATTCAAAATTTATATTTTTTAAAGTTGTTAAAGCCGCATGAACATCCTTTGATAAATGCTTACGCTTTAATGCTGTAAGCTCTGGATCATGAAAAGATTGCACCCCAATACTTACACGATTGATGCCTTTTTCTTTAAGGTAGTGCATTTTTTCCTTTTGTGTCTGATGGGGTGATGTTTCGATGCCCACAAATGCTGTCTCATAATCTATTCCAAAGTTTGCTTCTAAAGTGCCAAAAAGTCCTTCTAACTGCTTTTCATTTAAAATAAGAGGCGTTCCACCACCTAAGATTACTTCCTTAAATAAACTTTGCTTTGGCATAGTTTGCTGCCTATTCATATAGCTTGCATATTCTTTAACTTGTCTTGATACAGCCTCTAAATAGTCCTCTATTTCACTGCCTGCTGGCACTTTAGAAAATAAATTGCAGTAGCCGCATTTAGACTCACAAAATGGAATATGTACATATAAACTATTACCTTTCGTCTGCTTTAAATACTGCTTAACCACTTCAGCTGGAATAGGTCTATAAGCCTCTTTATGTGGATAACTGTACATATATTGATTGTATATACTTTGCTGATCACTCATTATTTTTAACGCTTTCTCTTAACTCATAAAATTATATTACAAAATGTTTATACGGTACGGTATAAGTAATCTCATGTCCAACCCCATGGAAATAATACCCGTCTTCGCCATAACAGCTGCCATGGTCTGAACACATGATAACAAATGTTTTACCTCTTTTTCTAAACACATCTAAAAGCTGCTCCATCTTTGAATCCACATAGCGTAGTGCTGCTGCATGAGTTTCTATATCATCTTCTTTTTTGCCTGCTATATAAAAATTATTTGGATAATGAATGCTGTCCACATTCACATACATCATGATACGTTGTTCTGTACTGACACCTTCTAATTTACGTGCAATAAAATCAATCTGGTGCTCAAAGCTTTCTTTCACGGTGCAACCAAATGAAGGATTCCAGTAACTATATTTAAAATAGCTTGGTAAAACCTTGCCAATATCTGCACGTTTACTAAAGAAAGAAACGCCACCAATACAATAAGTGTCATACCCTACTTTTTCTAAGCCTTCTATAAATGTAGACCCATCAAAGCTAAAGGCATTTTCTGGCCCTTTTTTACCCATTCCAATTCCTTTTGGGAAGAATAACATTTCACTGTCAAATATAGAATGTCCCTCTGCTGGCGTTGGTAAAAATCCAGCAAACATAGCCATATGAGAAGGATAAGTAAAGCTGCCTGGTGCATGACATTTTTTCCACTTTCCATAGCGGTTAATTATAGGTGTCCCCTCATTGTCTTCTTCTTGTTTTGCCACATCATATCTGAGTGTATCTAAGCAAACAAATAAAATGTCATGTGTTCCCACAATCTCATTCATATTAATTTCACTTTGCCCTACCTTTTTTCTTAAAATACTGCTTGGTACTTCTGGTCCTGCGTCACGCATTTTGTTTCATCCTCTCAATCTGTTTCTTATAAATGAGATTCTCACCATAAATATCTTTATAAGCTAAATCTCCCTGTCCATTCATTTCAATAATCTTTACCTGTTTTTGATCTGAAGTAATGAGCACATCAATCCCTGCCATATTCAGCCCCGGAAAAACTGCCATTGCTTCATTACAAGTTATCTCTATCTGTTTGATTAATACTTCATCTAAATGAAGTGCTTCAAAATCTAATGCCCTATTATTAAGGTGTAAATTTGTAATAGGCCCAGCTGACTGCCTTGCAATAATCTTTTGAATACCGCCAAACTGCCAAATCACCCTTAAATCATAGGCACAGCCTTTATGCATGGCCTTAGGCACCCATTTTTCAATAATAACTTCCTGCTCCAGAAGCTTATCTAAAATTTCTTCTATTTTCCTTGAATCCGTTAACTTTCTTAAAGTCTTCGTGTTATATAACTTTCCATTCTCATATTTCAAAGATGTAAAAGCAATCTCCTGTGATTTCACAGGATGACATTGATAAGCCACAACTCCTGCTGCTCCTGATCCATAATTCACTTTAATAAATAATCTGTAGGCCTTATTTTCTTTTACAAATTCTCTAAGCGCCTTCGTATTTTTGATGCTAACAGGATAGAAAGGGGTAATATTTACCCCTTTCTCCATTAACATTTGTTTACATACTATTTTATTTAAAGTTGTAAGTATTGCCTTAGGTTCATTTAAAAATGAGAGATTTGAAATACCCTGAAGTTGATTTAATAATCTTTGATAGCTGCTAATAATCTCTGTCAAGCGGCTTACTTCACTCTCTTCATAAGTCAGAGGATCAATCTTCACCGCAATTTGTTTGGGATATAATTCACTAAGTCGCCTTACCTCTTTGATCCCTGCCTCATTTAATGGAATAAATGTAATCTCCTGCTTAAGTGCTGCGCCAGCCTGCTGAAAGAAAATAGTTCGTTTACTTTCTTCCTGTCCCATTAAAATAATATGCATCTGCCGTCCTCTATTCTGTTAACATCGGATATTTATAGTAATCATAATCCTCATCATCTTCATCTAATATCTCTTGACCATCTTCTAAAATCACATTTACAGCTAATCTGCTTAATTTCTCCTGCATTTTATCTGTTAAATAATGATAAGTTAAATCCACTGTCTCTAATTTTTCTAATCGTTCTTTATGGTCGATTAAAGCCTGTGCCCCTTTATCACTTAAAGTCCCATTAGAGAAATCTAATACTTTTAGGTTTTCTGGCCAGTTCGCTGCCATAACTCCTTCTACAATTTCATCTTGAATATCACTATCGCCTAATCCTAAATACTCTAGGTTTTTGAAACTGCTATTTTCTAACACACCTAAAACATCTTCTAAATCCCCATCAAAGCCATAGTCTTCAATACCAATATATAAATTTAATTTACGTAAGTTTGGTAAATAAGCATTTTTAATAGACACTAAAACATTTTTAGGTAATCCGCCACAAATAATTTCAAGTTCACGTAAATTTTCATGATGGATTTCCCCAAGCACTAATTCCGAACTTCCTTTAATCGTTAAAGCTTCTAGATTTGGCAGGGCTTTAAGAAGCTCTTCATAATTTCCTTGCATAATCCAAGAAACTTCACACTCTTCATAGTCCATATCCCCAATAAATAAAGACTTGATATGCATGAACTTCTCTTTATTGGCCACAATCCCATCAAGAAGCGCCTGACAGTTCTCATCCCAACATTCACCCCAACAACCAATTACAATCTCCTCTAATTTTGGAAGTTCTGGGTCATTTAAGATTTCTTCTAGCATTGTATGGACATCTTTTGTTTCACAGTCATCATAAGTGTAGCTATATGTTTTTGTATTCATATTAGTTATCTCTCCTCATTATTTAAGTGATCAATATCTTTCCCTATTTATATCTTGTCGTTTAATAATCTGCTTAAACAGTTAATTTCATCTTACTATATATTGATAATCAATTCAATATTCTGCAATTTCCTTTCGAAAAGCATAGATACTCTCAAATGACTGCCTATGTTCTCCATTTCTTTATCCTGTAACAACTTTAATCTAAGTATGTTACGCTATCTTTATAATATTAGATTCTTTTTTAGGCACAAAAATAAGGAATTTATAAGTCTTTGAGTACTTATAAACTCCTTACTATTATTGAGGATAGTGGCTCTTCGCGTTATCTAAATTATAATCCGTTTCGCATCTTTCCAAAGCCTCTCGATTCTATAAAGCCTTGCTGCTTCTCGATTAAACACATGGACGATAATGTCATTAAAGTCTAATAAAGTCCAGTATCTATCATGTAGGCCTTCTATATGAGTAGATGTCGCTTCAAGATTATTTAAAAATACCTTATTAATCTTTGTT
>CALGWE010000273.1:0-6411 GCA_937935915.1 uncultured Clostridia bacterium | reverse complement strand
TTAATGAAATTAAAAACACACGTTTTTCTGGGTTTGTATTAAAGTCATCGACTAAAGCAAGTCGCTCTTTTGCTTCTGTTTGTCCATCTAAATAACTATAATTGATACCAGCTTCTTCAAAGCGTTCTCCTATAGCTTTAAGTACTGTTGTAAATTGTGAGAACACAAGTACTTTTTGATCTGATACTTCTTTTAAAACACTCATTAAATAATCTAATTTAGAATTTCGACCTTTATATTGTTTCACCATACGTTCTGGCATTAAACAAATTTGACGTAGTTTTGTGAGGTAGGCAAGTAGAGCCATGCGATTTGTTTCATCAACTTGAATTTTTTCTTTAATAATCTTTTTCATGGCTAAATAAGCTTTTTGATGATAAGGATCTAATGTGACTACTACTTTTTGTTCAATCTTATCTGGCAGTTCATTTAACACTTCTTTCTTTGTTCGTCTTAGCATAAATGGCCCTATTAAACGTCTAAGCTCCTCAATTTGTGGTGGCTCGGTCATAAAGATATTTTGGAATCTTAGTTCATTATATAAATAGCCTGGCATAACAAAGTCCATAATTGACCATAATTCCATTAAATTATTTTCCATAGGTGTTCCTGTTAAAGCAAAGCGTACTTTACTTTTTACACCTTTAATAGTCTTTGTAATTTGAGATTTTGCATTTTTAATTTGTTGGGCTTCATCAATGACGCAGTAGTCAAAAGTAATGTCCCCATAACTTGCTTCATCATTGCGATAAGTTGTATAAGTTGTCAGTAAAATATCATAATCCATATAGTCTTCAATGACTTTTAAACGCTTTTCTCTTGCCCCATGGACAATGCCTACTTTTAAGTCAGGTGCAAAATGCTCGATTTCCTTTTTCCAGTTATAAATAAGGGCAGTTGGTGTAATGACTAAACTTTTAGCACCTTCTTGGGCAGCTAAAAAGCTAATCATTTGCAACGTTTTCCCAAGCCCCATTTCATCTGCTAAAATAGCACCCAGTCCATAACTTGCTGCTGAAACTAAGAAATTAAAGCCTTCTTTTTGATAGCTACGTAGTGTTTCTTCTAAATGAGCTGGCACTTTATCATTTACCTTCATTTTCATAAGCTTCTTAAGGCTTTTTTCTACGTTTTCCTTACCTTCTACAAAGTCCATTCCTTCTAACTCATGCATTAAGAATAGCGCTTTTTGTTCTGGAATTTTAATTTGCTCAATCTCATTATAAACCCCTAAAATATCAATCATTGATAAGGTTTGTCTCAGCTTTTCTTCTTCTAGATTTAAATATCGCCCTTCACCTATATAAAAATGCTTTTTCTTTTCTTTATAAGCAGTAAAAATTTTGCGGTACTCAGATTTAGCCACTCCTTCGATTTCAAAGTTCATACCAAATGAACCTTTTTTTAATGCACCTATTGTAAGAAAAATATTAGGCGTTAAAATTGCCCCTTCTTCTGGTTCAGTAACTTTTTGATGTAAAACATCAATGCCTTTATAAGCTACTGCTACCACATGAGGACAAATATTAGGTCCTGCATGTTGATCTAATATATTTTGGCAATCACAACTGCTTTCAATGACACGTCTTCTTAGTGTATCTATGTTCACCATACAACTAAAAGTTTGTCTACGATATTCATCATGGACATTGCCATAAAATAACACTTCATTACCACGTTCCTTGGCATATGCCTCTGTTACAACGCCATTTTTATACATAGCGACGCCGCTATCAAATTTTCCCCGTTCTGTATTTACTTTTAAAATAGGTTTAATCCATTCCATTTTTGCACCTCTTTTCTAGTGTATTTATTTCCCTAAAATCCTACTATACGCTTTCTCCCCCTTAATGTCCATATTCTTCTTTTAACTTGTCACCTTTTTATAAAAACATACATATGATGTAGTAAATAAAGTTAAATGGAGGGAATTTTATGGCACAAATTATTAATACTGCCACCATTGGAAAGTATCAATATAATGTAGGTGATACCATCAAAGTCATTGCGACACCTATTTTTGATACAGTTACAAATACCGTTACAAATACGATTGTTGACTTTCAAAAGGTATGTAATCCACACTTTTCTGATGTCAATCAAGAAATTACCATTACTTATACCGCTACTAATAATACCGCTGCTGCAACACCTGTGTTTTCTAATATTGCTGTACAAGATGATATTTTAATCAGTAATCCTTATATTGTTATTTTGAATACAAATAATGTCCTTAACTACATTGTTACAACTGGACGTTTTGACATGGATCTTGCTCAAGTTAGTGGAGGCCTCGGACCTGGCGAATCAGTCACTGCAACAGTTACACTTAAATTATTACCTGGTGCAGATTTAACTTATAATTATAATACAATTGCAACAGCCTTTTTTACAGAACCAACTACAGGTAGTACAAATGATTTAACAGATGCTTGTAACTTACAAATCCAAAATGGTACTTTAACAATTGATAAGGCATCATCTGTTCCTGAAGGTACCCCTGTTGCTTGTGGTCAAGTTCTAACTTATACTATTACAATTAGAAATACAGGAAATGTTGAAGCCACTATTCTAGCTGGTGATTTCACGGACCCACTTCCTCATGGTGTAGCCTATGCTGAATCTCTATCTCCTGCTACTTTTACTTTTAATGGCAGCGCGGTTACTAATACCACTTCAATAGTCATTCCACCTCAAACTAATTTTGTTGTTGTTTATAATGTTACGGTCCAATGTCCAACATTCTAGTTTGCTAAGGAGGAATTTTAATGGCAACCATTAATAATCGTTTTTTAACTACTACTAGGGGCGCTGTTGTTATAACTGGGAATACCATAGGACTAGATAAACGTGTAGGTTCCTTATTACCTGGTAATAATGGTTCCCAGGGTGCGCATCTTAGTACGAATAACCTAAGTGTTGCCACTGGATGGACCTCACAAGCTAGTCTTGATTCTACGGTTGGTATTAGTACAAATAATACCACCTCTAATATTGGTTCAAGAGCTGTCCTTTATGTTCCACCTGCTGCTACCATACTTTATGCCGAACTCGTTTGGTTTGCCACTATATTAAACAACTTAAATCCTAATGCCAATATCACCTTCATTGCACCTAATACTTCTGGTGTGAATGTCTCCTATTCTATTACACCAGATCCCACTACTGCCAATACGGTTGCAATGCCTGGCTATAATGTTTATGTGCGTAGTGCCAACGTAACAAACAGAATCATTTCAGGGACTAGAACCTATACAGCCCTTGGTATTCCCGGCGCAGTTGCTGCTAATAATGATAATTCTGTCTGTGGCGGCTGGTGTTTGCTGGTTGCTTACCAGGATTTCACACAACCCTATAGAAATTTAAGCATTTATGTCTTAGGCGTTCCTGTCAGAAATGACACGACGCCAAGGGCTGTATCTGTTACAATCCCTAATGTCATCACCCCTAATGCGCCGCCTATTTTTGGGAGGGCTGTCATTGCTGCTGGTGAAGGTGATATTCGTTTTTCTGGTGACTTTGTTAAATTTGGTGCAACACTTAACTCACAAGTTACTCTATCTGGTCCGAACAACGGTGCTTCTAATTTCTTTACAAGTGCCATTAATGTGGGAGATTATAATGGCACGCTTCCAGTAGGAACGGTAGATACAAGAGGAAGTATGGGAAATAATAATCACAATGCACTTAATAGCATTTTAGGTGCCAGACAAGGCATTGATATTACAAATGTAGATATTAGTGGAGGGCTTTCCCCTAATCAAACAAGTGCTATTTTAACATTTGATACAAGTAATGATAACTATATTCCTGTTGCCTTTGGCACGCAAATAGATGTTTTTCCTTCTATCTCTAAAACCGTTACACCAACTACTGCTGCTGTGGATAGTGAACTTACCTACACAGTTTCCGTTACAAACCCTGGTACTGCACTTCCTTGGCGAAATGTATTTTTTCAAGATAATATCCCACAATATACAACCTTTAAAACAGGTAGTGTAACCATTAATAATATTTCTTACCCTAACTATAATCCACAAACTGGCTTTACGATTGCTACTACTTTAGATAAAACATCTGTTACCGTTACTTTTAAAGTCATTGTAACTGCTCTACCACCACCACCTAATTATATGGTTGAAAACACTGCAAACATTTCATATGATATCATTACTTCTACGGGTACTACCAGAAACACCTTAACTAGTGAAACAGCTTATACTTATATTATTTCTGGTACACTTTCTATTGATAAGGCAACCTCTACCGAAGATATCTTAGCATGCGGTGGCGTAATCATGTATACTATTACGATTACCAATCAAGGTAATACCTCTTCTACAATCCCAGCATATGCTTTCACAGATCCTATTCCTCCAGGTACAACTTACATTACATCTAGTATTGTCCCTAATACTTTAGGGCTTGCTTTTAATGTTACCACGCAAACAATTACTAATACATTACCACTCAATATCCCCGCCCAATCTTCACTCATTTTCTTATATCAACTTTCTGTTAACTGTTAAGTAGGTGAAAAATATGTACTTTTGTTCTAAAGTTATTACAAATACTGCTACGCTCACTTATTACTATAATGTGGGCTGTCCTAGCGCACTACAAACATTTGCTATTACAGATCCTGTAGCTGCTTCCTGTACAGTACGAAAATTTACTATACAAGATTCTGTACGCAATATTTTACGCATTCCTATTCCTACAAATAATTTTATAGCCTTTAAGAACTATAAAAATCATATTTGTTTTACTTGCGGTCCTTTACACAAACTTTGTGCTATTAAGCAAGCCCTTAGAACATGCACTTATCAAATTTATGCCCATAAACATTACAATTTACTCTCTATTTCTGCTAATTTATGTACCATCATTTCATATATTTCCTATGAGCGAAAACGCTATATGGTTTTTACAAAACCTATTAAGCTCAAAATCTGGCTTCCTAAATATGTTAATTATGAACCCGTTTTCAATCTTAATTTAAAGATTTCCCAGATTTATTTGCATCAAATAAACTGCGACCATCTCATGTTTAATACCATTATTAAATATGAAATCGAATATATCAAACCTAGCCACTTTCTACCTTAAAATAATAAGGGCTACTGCAAATTTTAGTTTACAGCAGCCTTTATTTCCTTTTTACTTACATATGCACCAAAGGGTTCTATTGACCTTGCTCTTATCATACATTAAATCTTAATTCATTATGTCCATACGACTATGATATTTTCTCTATTTTGTGTCATAAATCTAACAGGCGTAGGATATAAGAATTTCTAATTATTACAAGTTATTTTTATCTTTTACTGCACACACACTAGATAATAATATTTCTAGGAGGCTTTATATGTCTAATCCACATTCTGATTGTCTTAATTATAATGAATTCCCATCAAGTTTCCCTGCTCAGCATCAATCTATTCAACCGGGAATTGAATCTAAAATGACACCTCTTCCTATTTTTGATGATACCTGTTATAAAGGGTCTCATAAACTCCTTGGAAAAGTGTGTTTAATTACAGGTGGCGATAGTGGCATTGGGAGAGCCGTAGCTATAGCATTTGCCAAAGAAGGAGCTAGGCTTGCTATTTCATATCGCAATGAAGAAGAGGATGCTAATGAAACTAAACGAATTATTGAAAGCTATGGCGGTGAGTGCCTACTCCTTCCCGGCGACATACGTTCTAAAAGTCACTGCGAACAAATCGTAAAAGATACTTATGCACATTATGGCCAGTTAGATATTTTAATTAATAATGCTGCTGTTCAATTTCCTCAAGATAACTTTCAAAATATCTCCAAAGAACAATTAGAAACTACCTTTGCAACCAATGTCTTTCCTGCCTTTTATCTTAGCCAAGCTGCTCTTAACTATATGAAACGTGGTAGCACCATTATTAATACAACCTCCATTACAGCTTATGAAGGCTCACTTAATCTCATTGATTATTCTGCTACCAAAGGTGCTCTTGTAGCTTTTACACGCTCTCTCTCTCTTGCCCTTATGGACAGAGGTATTCGCGTTAACGCTGTAGCGCCTGGTCCTATTTGGACCCCTTTAATCGTTTCTTCATTTGAAGCCGAATATATAAAAACCTTCGGCCAAAAAATGCCTATGAAACGTGCCGGACAACCCGTAGAACTCGCCCCAACTTACGTCTATCTAGCATCCAACGACTCCACCTACGTATCAGGCCAAATCCTCCACGTCAACGGCGGAACCGTTGTAGGCAGCTAACTTTTCTTTTAAAAACAAAGGCTGTAGTAGACAAATAGATTTACACAAATAACTTGTTTATTAGTTAAAGAGTTTTTACTTATCAAACTTAGCGTAACGCGATAAAGCGAGCGTAACAAATTACAGAAGGTGTAGTTAGTAGAACCCCCTAC
>CALGWE010000272.1:0-4549 GCA_937935915.1 uncultured Clostridia bacterium | reverse complement strand
ACTATAGCCTATATAAATTTGACTATTATCGATATCATCACCAAGTCTATCTTTTATATATTCCATCATTTTGTTAACCACATTTTTCTTGCCTCTTACTTGACCAACTTGGCTAACTAATCCATCTTTTACTTCTAATAAATCACCTTTTTTACCAACTTTTTTTACATCTTGTGTTAAAATTACTTTCATTTTGTTTCACCTTCCTCATTATATTTAGTTATTGCATCTTGTAATGAAACATCTTTAATTTGTGCTCCCGCAATGCCTAAATGCCCACCGCCACCTAGTAATTCCATAATGCGTTGTACATTAATCTTATCTAATGCCCTAGCACTAATCATGATATATTCTTCTTGAGGTGTTAATACAAATGAAGCCTCAATTCCTTTAATATTAAGAAGTTCATCAGCTACTTGTGCTGCTATAATATTTGCATGAGGTGCTGCCCCATTTACATCAGCAATTGCTAAATTCCCATCCCAAATTTCAGCTTCTTTAATAGCTGTGGCACGTATTTTGTAAATCTCCATATCATCTTGGAACAACATACGCACCCTTGTACTATCAGCGCCATTTCTTCTTAGAAAGGCGGCTGCTTCAAAGGTTCTAACCCCTGCTTTAGACATAAAGTTCTTTGTATCAATAGTGATTCCAGCTAAAAGTGCATCTGCCTCAATAGGCGTTAGCTTAATTTTATCACTTAAGTAATTTAAAATCTCTGAAATCATCTCACATGTAGATGAAATAAATGGTTCTACATACGTAAGTACTGCATCCTCAATAAAATCTGTACTACGACGATGATGGTCAAATACTACCACTTTCTCGAACTTCTCTAAGAATTCAGGGCATTCCACATAGCTCTTTCTATGAACATCTACTATAACAAGTAAAGTATCCTTTTTAATTTCTTTTTCAGCTTCTTCAGGTGTTATAAATAAATCTTCATATTCTTTTGATGCTACTATTCTATCATATAAAGCTTTAATCGCAAAGGTAGGCTCTCTTAATATAATTTGTGCTTTCTTGCCCATAAGTGCAGATGCACGATAAACTCCCATAGCCGCCCCTAAACAATCCATATCTATGCCTTTATGTCCCATAATAAATACTTTATCAGCTTCATGTAAAAGTTCTTTGAAGGCATAGGCCTTAATCCTTACTTTTACACGAGCACTCTTTTCAACCTCTTTAGTTTTACCACCATAGAAAGTATATTTATCATGATGCTTAATGATAGCTTGATCACCACCACGCCCTTGTGCTAAATCAAATGCAATTCTAGCATCTTCTTTAGAACCAGTTAGTGAATTAATATTATTTCCAATACCTATACTAATTGTAACAGGTAGTTCATTTCCTACTTGTATATGGCGCATCTCATCTAATAAATCAAACTTAGTTTGCTCCATCTTTTCAAGTTCTTTACGATTAAAAATCATAATGTATTTATCACGCTCAATACGCGCAATAACAACTTCACGCTCTTTAAACCATAAGTTAATCTTACGATCAATAATAGCTAGAAGCATCGGTCTTCTTACTTCTTCTATACTATGTGTAATTTCATCAATATTATCAATACACAAATATCCCATCATACAACGTTGATCACTAATTTGTTTCTTTAAAAATTCATTTTCTGTTGTATCTAAAAAGTATAAAACAAATCGAGGCTTATCGCCATCTATTCTTTCTATATTTAAATCAAACTTCTTATTTTTAAGTTCAATCATCATAGATGGTATGTTTTCTAATCCACTAAATTCATTTACTTTAATATCTGCTATAACACTTTTAATATCTAGACCAATACTTATTTCTTGCTCGCAAATATCTGTAAATGTTTTATTAAACCACATAATTTCGCCTGCTTCTTCTATTATAGCAACCGGTATTTGAGAATTAGCAAACATTGTATCTTTGATTGTAGTCAATTCCTCTACACGCTCTGAAATCTGCTCTTTTATAAAGTTATTTATTCTTTTCTCTGCAACTACTGTAATTGCCAGTAACACTGCAAAAATACTTAAACTCACAATAGCATGTGGTACATAAAATAATCTAACAGACTGCAAACCAATACCAATAATCATCAAAAGCTGCGAGAGCCTTAATATCCATATTGCATAAGAAGAATGATTTCCAAAAAGTTTCTTCATATCCCTATCCTTTCTGTGTATTAAACCACAATTGTTACTTTCCTAAAATTAAACACTGTATCAAGAAAGCCAAATAGTATAAGAAGTGTAGGCGATACTATTATTAAAACACCCAAGAAAATACTACTTATGATTTTTAATCCTTTATTAATAGATGATTTTTTAATGATTCCAATTACACTTAGAAATCCTAGTAACATAAATAACATATACATTATAACAACCACATTAATTCCTAGAATCATTGTACCACTTATTGAATCTGTTGTCATAGCTACTAACAATATTGCCCCTGCAAGTATTACTAACAATACCTTGGACACTCTAAAATCTAATAGCTGCCCGAAAGCAGGCATTTCTTTGTTCTTACGTCGTAAAATAAGATTGACTATAAGTACCTGCACAATTGTACAAATAAATGCATGTATAATAAGCATTGAAGCAAACAACTGCTTAACCAAGTCTAAATTATCTATAAACATTCGAACCAGTTGTACTTCAAGTCCTTTATCTACCACTTTTGATGCTAATGTAATTTGTGACGTTATAATAGGTAATAATGCCTTTTTAAGTTCTTCAATAAGAAGAATATATTCAAGTTCATAATTAACACCTAAGCTCTTCATAATCCCCTGATAAATGAGTAAAGCAATTCCATTTACAATGCCAGCATACATAATTGTATTTGGTAAAGGATACTTCTTTTTATAAAAATATGATACAGCATATACCGGTACAACAATACCCATAATATAAATCAAACAACTCTCTATACTTGTTGTTAATGCATAAATAGCTAATAATGTCGCTACATGATATAAAATATGTGTATTACGGCTCAAAGTATTCTTAATCATATATAGCATAAGTGGTATAGCTAATAATGGTAATATAATTGTAACTCCTATATTATACATACCAGGTATTGCTAAAATAATATAAAATACGAGTAACATACACAGTGTAAGCGTTTTTTTTGTATCTTGTTTCATTGAAAAGCGTCCCTCCTTTGTATTTTAATCAACTACGTTATCTATTTTTTATATTTTATAAACTACTTAATTAGTATTAACATACTGATTGTATTATTCTATTAAAATAAATATACGTTGTATTATTATACCATAGATTCGACTTTTAATTCTAGTAGTACCCCCATACGTAAAACTGAAAATAAAAAAACCACTGCCGGCTAAGCAGTGGTGTGTGCATATTGTTTGGTATTTGTGCTTGTTTCTCTCTATATAATGTGCTAATGTATCAAAAATTAGTCTTGTGTGTATGGTAAAAGTGCAATGTGTCTTGCACGTTTGATAGCAACTGTAAGTTTACGTTGTGCTTTAGCTGAGTTACCAGTGATTCTTCTTGGAAGAATTTTACCTCTTTCAGAGATAAATTTCTTAAGAGTATTAATATCTTTGTAGTTGATTTTTTTGATTTTATCACCAGCAAATTGATTTATTTTACGTCTTCTACGGTTATGTCTTTTTTGCATTGCCATTGTGTATTCCCTCCTTCTTTAATTACTGTTTCTAATTAAAATGGTAAATCGTCATCTTCTTCAAAGTTAGTAGTAGGTGTGAATCCTACTGCTGAATTTCCTGAAGAGGGACTTGGTGCGGGTGCACTAGTTGGAGCATCCATCATTACACCACGAGATTCTGCTGAAGATCTGCTTTCTGCGAAGTGTTGTTCTTCTGCAACTACATCAATTGATGTATGTTTCACTTTTTGTTGGTCTTCCCAAGTATTCACTTGTAAACGTCCAACAACAGCAACCATTTGGCCTTTTCTGAAGTACTTCTCAGCAAATTCACCTGCTTTACCGAATGACACGATATTGAAGAAATCAACATCTTGTTCACCTGGTTTTGCAAATTGTCTTCTTACAGCAATTCCGTATCTTGCTACTGCAACTGGATTAGCTGATTGAGAATAGCGTACTTCTGGATCTCTAGTCAAACGTCCCATTAATATAACTTTGTTCATACTCAGACCCCTTCCTTCAGGTAATTATTATTTATCTTCAAGAGATACGATTAAGTAACGAAGAACTGGTTCCATGATACGAACTCTAGCTTCGATTTCTGCTGGAGCAGAAGTTTCAGCATTGAATTGAATGAAGTAGTAGAAACCTTCTCTTTGTTTTTCGATTTCGTAAGCAAGTTTTCTTTTGCCCCAATCGTCAACGTTTGTGATTTCTCCACCGAAACGTACGATAAGTTCTTTCACTTTTTCAAGTGTCGCTACTCTTTCTTCTTCGCTTAATGTTGAGAATAACACAACTGATAATTCATAATTTCTCATTATGACACCTCCTTCTGGTCTTTGGCCCTACATCAATGTGTAGAGCAAGGATTACATTACAGTTTCATATGATACCA
>CALGWE010000271.1:0-1020 GCA_937935915.1 uncultured Clostridia bacterium | reverse complement strand
TGCACAAAACCTATATTGTGTATTTGGTAGCCCACAAAAAATCGACGAAGCAAAAGAATTATTTACAGAATTTACAACTATTTAATCAAAAATATAGGGGGTATTACATGAGAGCATGTAATACCTTCTTTATTTTTGTTGAAAAAAATATTTTTTTTATAAGAAAGGTCATAAAGAGTATACGTTGACTATATTATTTGCTATAATAAAAGATACTAAAGTTGAAGTGCATTATAGCAAAAGGAGGAAGCTAATGGACTTTAAAGGAAAAGTTGTTGTCATTACAGGTAGTGGACAAGGAATAGGACATTGTATTGCAATTGAGTATGCCAAGAGAAATGCAAGCGTAATTATTGCAGAGGTTGATGAAGAAGCAGGTGAAGAGACAAAAGAAGCTATCGAAGAAATAGGTGGCGATTGCCTAATGATTCCAACCGATGTTGGCAGTGAACAATCTGTTAAAAATATGGTACAGCTTGTCATTGAACGCTATGGCAAAATAGACATCTTAATTAATAATGCAGCAATTAATACAGGAGAAGCATCTGATACGCTTTTCACAAGTAGTGTGGCAGCCTTTGAAGAGGTTATGCGTGTCAATGTAACTGGTGCCTTTATATGTGCCAAATATTGTTGTGCACATATGCCAGAAGGTAGTAGTATCCTTAATATTTCCTCAACAAGAGCACTGATGAGTGAACCTCATACAGAAGCTTATTCAACATCTAAAGGCGCACTTTTGGCACTTACCCATGCTTTAGCCAATAGTTTAGCACATCGTGTGCGTGTGAATGCTATTAGTCCAGGTTGGATTGATGTTTCACAATATAAAAAGAAAAAAGATCGTAAGTTTACAGCCCTTACAGAGGCTGATCATGCACAACATTTGGTAGGACGTGTAGGAATGCCTGAAGACATTGTAAATGCAGTAATGTATTTAACAAGCGAAGAGGCAGGTTTTATAACTGGTAGTAACTTCGTTATTGATGGGGGTATGACAGTTAAAATGATATATACGCA
>CALGWE010000270.1:0-3439 GCA_937935915.1 uncultured Clostridia bacterium | reverse complement strand
AATTAAACGAATTAGTAACAGCTTGTGAAGAAGAATTCGGTGTATCAGCAGCAGCTGGCGTTATGGTAGCAGCAGCAGGTGCAGGTGCAGCAGCTGAAGAAAAAACAGAATTCGACGTTGAATTAACAGACGCTGGTTCAGAAAAAATCAAAGTAATCAAAGTTGTTCGTGAAATCACAGGACTTGGATTAAAAGAAGCTAAAGAAGCTGTAGACGGATGTCCAAAAGTTCTTAAAGAAGGTGCTTCTAAAGAAGATGCAGAAGCAATCAAAGCTAAACTTGAAGAAGTTGGCGCTAAAGTAACATTAAAATAATTTCAAGTTATTAAAATAATAAGTGCTTAGATAAAAGAAAGTGTTATGAAACTATTTAATTAGTTTTGTAACACTTTTTTATTGTTAAGATATGTTAAAATATGTAATATAGTATAAATTTTAACAAAGAAATGTTGATATAAAAGAGTATTTAATTAGATAGATGATATAGGAGGAGAAAATGGAACATAGTTATACAAAAGAGGTAAATGGACTTATTATCTTGATTTCAATCATTATGGATATGATATATATTGGATCAAGTGTAATGGCCGGTATTATGAGTGGAGAGTATAGTTTGATTGTGGCAACCGTAGTATTAATCATTGTTGCACAATTAGTATTATTTATACCTTATTTTAAGGATAAGTCTAGTGAGAAAGTAAAGTATATAGCTTTAGCAAGACATGCAGTTATTATTATGACTACTATGATGACAGATGTAAGTACTTTAAGCTTTGCGTGTATTTTTAATGTGGCAGTTATGTTTGTATTATATTTTGATATGAAGCTTATTAAAATATTAGCTGGTACAATAATAGGAATGAATATAGTACATTTGGGGTATTTATTAGTAATTAAACAAGTACCTTTTCATTTAGATATGCCATCACAAATGATTATTAGTAGTAGTTTAGCAATTTCATTAATTCTTGTATCTAAAGTAAGTATTCTCTTTAATACAAGGCAAAAAGAGAGTCTTGTAGAACAAATAGATAAACAAAATATAATTACTCAAGAAATATTAAATATAAGAAATGAGTTAAATGATCATATTGTGGCAGTTAAAGATGATGTAACAGCCTTTATAGGCGCTACAACTCAAATTATTACAGCGACCAATGATATTGTAGGGGCGACAACTCATAATAATGATAAAATCATTGAACAATCTAATATGACAATGAATATACAACAAACTATTGAAGAAACATCAGAACTTGTAAAACAAATGAAGAGTTTAGCAGAAGAATCTCACTTAGAGGTTACAGCAGGTACAGATGAAGTGAAGAAACTTAATAGCAGTGTTGCTGAAGTAACTAACTGCAATAAGCAAATGGAAAGTTATTTAGAGGGGTTAGGGTCACAATCTCAAAGAATTGGTGATATTAATAATATTATTAAACAAATTGCGGCGCAAACAAATTTATTAGCCCTTAATGCATCTATTGAGGCAGCGAGAGCAGGAGAGGCAGGAAGAGGTTTTGCAGTAGTGGCAGAAGAAATTCGTAAGCTTTCTGATGAGATTAATAAATCTGTTGAAGAGAAGGTGATGGCATTATCGAGCAAATTACAGCAGATAATGCAGAAATTATTAAACAAGTTAATACACTTAGAGACCTTAATGAAACACAAGCACAAAGTATTGTTGAAACAACAAAGCATTTTAAACAAATTTATGATAAAAATAACGTATTAAATAATCATATTAATATTGTAAATACCCATACAGAAAAAATTGTAGATAATATGAAAAACATCGTTGAAAACATTGAAACATTAACAGATATTAGTGAAGAAACAATGCGTAGTACAAAAGAAACGAATACTATATGTGAAACAGTTATGGATATGACAAGTAAGACCCAAGATGCTATGGAAATGATGTTAGATACCTCAGAGCGTCTTAAAGAAATTTCATAATGTAAAAACAGATTGGGATGTTGAAGTAACATTAAAATAATTAATAAGAAGAAAAAAGGATTGTTGCATATGCAACAATCCTTTTTGTGTTTTTAGTGTAGTTTTGATTAATACTAAAGTGCATATGGTTTAACTATTAAAAGATAATTAGCATGAGCTAACATATATTTACCAATTTACATTAAGTCTGCTTTGTCTATTGCATTATTAATTACGCTATCTGTATTATAAGGAAAGAAGTACTTATATTAAGTATATAGTGCTTCCCCCTATGTTAATAGTTAAAAATCAAAATGACACTATTAGGTATTTGAATTGTAGAATTGGTTAGTGGATATTAGATTTTAAAATTATAATAACCTAGCGAACGAAGAGCGTTCATTTGAATTGAAGAAGCAATAAATTAAAAATTAATGTATAGTAAGTTTATATGTGGAGATAATCTATACATGTAATTAGTTTAGAAGTGCGCGCGTAATGAAGTTGCAGACATATAAATAGAAATGCTAAATCTTAATAAATAGGAAAAATTGTGGAAAACTACTTTATAACTATAGATAGCCTGTAGATAGATTATGAATTCCATAAAAAACCTGTGGAAAAAAGGTTGCTAAATATGTCATCTAATGGTATACTAATGCATGTTGATAAAAAAAATACTGTACCGCAGACAGTAGGTGCTCTTTGAGCATAACGTATACAACCTACCGAGGTCTCTAATATATAGACGGACGTATGATGTCACTTTGCCTGCGGATTTATGAAAGCAAAGTGCTTTTTTATTACAAAAAATAAGGAGGTGTAACAATGGCAAAAGTTGAACTTAAACAAGTTGTTGTTAATGAAATTAAAGAAAAACTTAATGGTGCTTCTTCAGTTTTATTAGTTGACTACCGTGGTCTTACAGTAGATCAAGATACACAACTTCGTAAAGAACTTCGTGAAGCTGGTGTTGAGTACAAAGTATACAAAAACACTATGGTAAACTTTGCTGTTGAAGGCACAGAGTTCGCTGAGATTTCTAAAGATCTTGAAGGACCAACAGCTATCGCTATTTCTTATGAAGATGCAACAGCTGGTCCAAGAATTCTTGCTAAAGTAGCTAAAGCTAACGAAAAATTAGAATTCAAATCAGGTGTAGTAGAAGGAACTTACTACGATGCTAAAGGTATGATGGCTATCGGTAATATCGCTCCTAGAGAAGAATTACTTGGTCGTTTACTTGGAAGCTTCAAATCACCTATTGCAAGCTTTGCACGCGTTATCAAACAAGTTGCAGAGAAAGACGCTTAATTTTATTAAGTGTTTAAGAGTTACGACTCAAATTAGATTTATATAAAATATACAAATAAACGGAGGATGCTTAAAATGGCAAAATTATCAATCCAAGAAATTATCGATGCAGTTAAAGAATTAACTATCTTAGAATTAAACGAATTAGTAACAGCTTGTGAAGAAGAATTCGGTGTATCAGCAGCAGC
>CALGWE010000269.1:0-5434 GCA_937935915.1 uncultured Clostridia bacterium | reverse complement strand
AAAAGACTATGAGAATTTCATGGCCTTTTTTATTTAATATTTTAAATATTAAATAAAATATTTAAAGATATATTATAGTTACACCGAAAAATAAATAGTAAAGGGAAATAGGGGGGAGTAAGATGGCGTATAATAAAATAGCTATTATTTCAGATCTCCATGCAAACCTGTATATGCTAAATACATTCTTAGCTTACATAGAAAAAGAAAAAATTGAATTAGTAATAAACTTAGGCGATTTTGTAAGTGAAGGGCCATATCCTTGTGAAGTACTTGAGAAAGTATTATATGATAAGCGATTTATTAATATTATGGGATATGATGAAGCTAGGATAATAGAAAATGGTACAAAGGAGGATCAAACTGGTACTTTAGCTTGGGCTAGAGATAAGTTAGATAAAAAGACATTAGATAAATTAAAAAAGCTACCAACTATTAAAAGTATTGAAATAGAAAATATTAAAATATTAATGATGCATTTAAATGGATTTGCAGAAATATCACAGAGAATTGCACATAGTACAAGTAAGATAGTGGATGGAGAAAGTTATACTTATATTTTCTGTGGAGGAGGACACTTACAGCAATTTACACACGCGAAAGAACCATTTTTTAATACGAACATTATAGAGCCAGGGGCTTTAATGAAAGATAAAAATGACAGAGGGCATTTTGCTATATTGGAGATAAAGGAAAATAAACCTAAAATAGTATTTGAAAGTATTTTATGCAAAGAGGTTTATAATACACAAAAAGAATTGAAAGTGCAGCAACCTTATTTAATAGAAGAAGTTAATTTAAAACAAGATATTAACTTACATATCTATGATGAGGCAGAAGAAGAAAATTCTACAGTATTTAAAGAAGAAATTATGCAAGAGATTTTAGAGCTAGGATTTAGCAGAGCAATGTATATTAGTATAGGTTGTTGGGCTACAGAAAAAGAAAAAATAAAAGAATTACTATTCTATCTAAAATGCAGAAGAATTAAATGCTGTGAAAAAAGTGGACAGCAATGGTATATTGGTGAAATTACATCAGAAATTAAAAAATATATAGAGCAAGAAGTAAATATATGTCAAGAAAAGCTTAGATGGTTTGAAATATCATTTTTAGAAAGTTTATATAGCGTAAAACCTATATATAGTATTTATCACTATGGAAAAGCATGCTTGGTAAATCAAATGTCTAACAGTGAGTTGTATAATATAGAAGAGAAACTAAAGGCAAATAAAATTATATATGAAATAAATGTATAGGAATCAGAAAAAAATAAAGTTAACAAATGATGTCAAGCAACATAAATTTGTTGACTTTATTTTTTTTGTATTATAAGATTAATCTAACATAACCGGATGAAGCTATACAGAAGAGCGATCTAAATGACATTAAAAGTTAAGGTTAGAAGGATCCACCGAAGGAGTAACACTCTCAGGTGCTTAGAAAAGCGAGAACTGCATGGCAGACGGACTCTGGAGAGACTCAAGTTATGGGCGCCGAAGGGGCAAAAGCATTTTGCTTAATCTCTCAGGCAAAAGGACAGAGCACAATACATAATATATGACAGTAATATGATAACCTAAGTGTAGATAAAATAGTTTAGGATTTATTTGCGTTTAATAAAATTGTATTTATTTTATTTGGCGATAGGTTAATAGTATTATGTATCAAGCAATAGTCTATAAACTTAAGGAACTCCTCTACTTTAAATTTTTAATTAAAAGAAGGGAGTATTTTTTTATGGATATTTTAGGAATTTTAAAGATGATTAATAATTGGGTATGGGGCCCACCACTCTTAGTATTATTAGTAGGTACAGGGATTTTATTTACTGTAAGATTAGGTCTCATACAAATTGTTAAATTACCAAAGGCTTTTAAATTAATTTTTAAAGCTGAAAATAATGGAACAGGTGATATTAATAGTTTTGGTGCTTTATGTACAGCACTTGCGGCAACTGTTGGTACAGGAAATATCGTAGGTGTAGCAACAGCAATTAGCGCTGGTGGCCCAGGGGCATTATTTTGGATGTGGGTAGCAGCATTCTTTGGGATGGCGACTAAATATGCAGAAGGTGTATTAGCTATTAAATATCGAACAATCGATGCAAATGGTCAAGTATCAGGTGGACCAATGTATTATATCGAAAAAGGACTTAGTGATAAACTTAAAGGGTTTACTAAATTCTTAGCAGTATTCTTTGCAGTAAGTGGTATCTTGGTTGCATTACTTGGTATAGGTACGTTTTCACAAGTTAATTCAATTGCATCAAGTTTGCAATCTACATTAGGTGTAGATACTAGAGTCACAAGTATTATTGTAGCAGTATTAATTGGAATTATTGTATTTGGTGGAATTCAAGCTATTTCTAAAGTAGCAGAAAAGGTTGTTCCATTTATGGCAATTACATATATTATTTTTACACTTATTATCTTAGTAAGTAATGGAGATCAAATTATTCCTGCGTTAGGTATGATTTTTAAGGGTGCTTTTACAGGAACAGCAGCTATAGGTGGATTTACAGGAGCGATAGTTGCTAAAGCAATTCAATCAGGTATTGCTCGTGGGGTATTTTCTAATGAATCGGGCCTTGGTAGTGCGCCAATTGCAGCAGCGGCAGCAAAAACGGAATGGCCTGCAGAACAAGGGCTTATCTCTATGACAGGTACATTTATTGATACAATTATTATTTGTACATTAACAGGTTTAACACTTATTGTAACAGGTGTATGGCAAGGTGAGCATGCTGGAGCAGTTATGACACAGGACGCATTTGCTCAGGTATTACCAACAGCGGGACCAATTTTAATTACTATCTGTTTAACACTTTTTGCATTCACAACAATTTTAGGTTGGTGCTATTATGGTGAACGTTGCCTTGAATATTTAATGGGTGTAAAAGGCATTACAGCTTATAGAATTATATTTTTAATAATGGTAGCTTTAGGTGGATTTATTCAATTAGAAGTTATCTGGACACTTGCAGATATCGTAAATGGACTTATGGCATTACCAAACTTAATCGGTTTAATTTGTTTATCAGGCGTAGTTGTAAAAGAAACTAAAAAATATATGGAGCATCTAGATAAAGTAAAATAGATGATTGATTTAAGTTGATTTTGGTTAAATCTAAACAAAAAATGCGTAATATACGAATTTAAATTCGTGATATTGCGTATTTTTTTATGGATTAAAAGTAAAAGTATAATGTTATAGCACAAAATTTTACATGTTAATCATTTTTAAACATGTAATAGTGAATAAGTCTTATAATGTAATCAGATTCAGATAGATAAAAAATAAAGAGAAACAATTTGTAAGAAAGAGTAAGGGGTTAAATATTTAAAATTGTATAGGAGGAATTAAGGATGAAACTTTTAAAAAGAATGAGAAAGCAAGGGGCATATTTCTTAAGTCTTACTACATTATTATCAATATTTGCAGGAATGCCATTAATGGCATCATCAACTGCAGCAGAATTTAATTATAATGATGCATTAGAAAAGAGTGTTATTTTCTACGATGCGAATAAATGTGGTAAAGATGTAGCTGATAACAATGAGCTTAGCTGGCGTAGTGCATGCCACGTTAATGATGGTAAAGATAAAGGATTAGATTTAACAGGTGGATTCCATGACTGTGGTGACCATGTAAAATTCGGTATCACACAAAACTATGCAGCATCAGTTCTTGGATGGAGTTATCTTGATTACAGAGAAGCATTCGAAAAAGCAGGTAACTCTGATAAAATGTATGACACATTAAAATATGTTACAGACTATTTATTAAAATGTCATCCAAATGCTAATACATTCTATTATCAAATAGGTGATGGAAATACTGACCATAGTTATTGGGGGGTTCCAGAAAAACAAGGAGATAGATCTGTTCAATTTGTAATTAATTCAGGTACACCAGGTTCAGATATTGCTGGTGGAGCTTCAGCAGCATTAAGTATTATGTATCTTAATAGTAAAGATAGAGATCCTGAATATGCTGAAAAATGCTTAAATGCAGCTAAATCATTATATGTTTTAGGAACATCTAATAAGGGAATTGCACCATTCCAAAGCTTCTATGAAAGCAAGAGCTACAAAGATGATTTAGCATGGGCAGCAACATGGTTATATAGAGCAACTAATGAATCTAAATACTTAGCCGATGCTGAGAAATACATACAATCACCAGAAAATCTAAGTAAACCAGCACAAAGTGATTGGGTTATGTGTTGGGATGATATGAATATACCAACAACTGTTGAATTATATAAAATAACAAAAAATGAAAAATATAAGGATGCAGTAGAATACAATATGAACTATTGGTATAACATGACTCCTACAGCAGGTGGATTAAAAATAAGAAATAGTTGGGGATCATTAAGATATGCTGCAGCAGCATCAGCTATTGCAATGCAATATTACAATATATCAGGAGATTCAAAAGCTAAAGATTTAGCAATGAGTCAAATTAATTATATCTTAGGTGATAATCCAAGTAGTATGTCATATGTAATTGGTTTTGGCAATAAATATCCATCAAAACCACACCATAGAGCAGCTAATGGTTATCAAGGATTCAATGATAATAACCATATGAAAGATGCAAAAAATGTATTAGTAGGTGCATTAGTAGGAGGACCAGGAGAAGGTGATTCATATTCAAATGATCCAAATAAATATACAGAAACAGAAGTTGGTATTGATTACAATGCAGGTTTAGTAATGGCTCTTGCAGGTATCATTACAGATGGTAAGATTAGTGAAATCAAACCAGGAGGAACAACAAATCCAGGGGGAGAAACAACAAATCCAGGAGGAGAAACAACGAATCCAGGAGGAGAAACAACGAATCCAGGAGGAGAAACAACAAATCCAGGAGGAGAAACAACGAATCCAGGGGGAGAAACAACGAATCCAGGGGGAGAAACAACAAATCCAGGAGGAGAAACAACAAATCCAGGCCAAACAGCAGATGGTGTTAATGTAAGTGTTACAACACAAGAAAGCGGAACATCTATTGGTCAAGTATATACTATTACAGCAACAGGCTCACAAGCTATAGACTTATCAAAAGTAACAATTCGTCAATACTTTAGTAAAGATGGTAATAGTACAATGCAATTATTCTGTGATCATGCAGCAGCTCAATTAAATGAAGCACCTTGGTATCAAGCATTAACATCAGATGTAAAAACAACATTTGGCAAAGACAGTAATGGAAATTATGTTGAAATCACATTTAGTAACAGCGTTGTATTAAAACTAAATGCTGGAACAGTTACAATTCAAACACGTATGGCTAATACAGATTGGAGTAGTATCTCAGGATTTAAAGCAGGTAATACAGTTGTAACATGTAAATAATTTTAAAATGATAGTAACTGTTCAGCCGCTAACTTAAGCAAAAATAAAATCTCCTTCATCAGAAAGTG
>CALGWE010000268.1:0-3166 GCA_937935915.1 uncultured Clostridia bacterium | reverse complement strand
AATTATTACAGACTTTATAATGTATGACATTATTTTTGCATTATTAGGCGCAAGAATTTACTATGTAATTTTTAACTGGGAGTATTATCGTGCAAACCCATTGCAGATTTTAAATATTAGACAAGGTGGCATTGCAATTTATGGGGCGATTTTAACCTCTATTATCGTAGCAATTATCTATACTAAATGTAAAAAAATCTCTTTCTGGCAATTTACTGATTTAGCGGTATATGGTCTAGTAGTAGGACAAATTATAGGGCGCTATGGTAACTTTACAAATAAAGAAGCATTTGGTGGTTACACAGAAAATCTTTTCGCTATGCGTATTTTACAAAGTGAAGCCAAACTGCCAATATCACAAGATGTTTTAGACCATATTAAGGTTGCGTTTGGGCAAAATTATATTCAGGTACATCCGACATTTTTCTATGAATCATGTTGGAATATCGGCGTTTTAATTTTATTGTTGATTTATCGCAAATATCGTAAAAATTATGGCGAAATATTCTTCTTATATTTAATAGGTTATGGAATAGGGCGATTCTGGATAGAGGGATTACGAACAGATCAATTAATAGTTCCTATAATTAACTTCCCAATTTCTCAAATAATCGCCATATTGTCGATGGTGCTGGGATTAATTGGAATAATTATTTGTCGAAGAGTTAGAAAAAAATAAAATTTTATACAAATAATACGAATAAATGTTGTTTCTTTCCAAGTTTTGTTCTATAATAACCTTATAGAGAAAAAAGAAAATTCAAATTATACTTTATGTTTTGTTTTTTTTGTGTTTAAGGGGGATTTATATGAATAACAGAAAGAAACGCATTACAACAATGCAAGAAGCACTTAATAGGCTTTTGATGACAGCTGGACCGAAGGGTTGCAGAAATAGGGCAGTTTACAAATTAAGCGTGCAGCTTGATAAAGAGATTGTAAAATATTATAGAAGTGCTAACAATATTTAAAGTTTAGATAGAGATACAAGGTATTAATGAAATAGTTATTAAGCAGCATCTATTAAATGTAAGTTTATACATTTGATAGGTGCTTTTTTGCATAGAATGAATTTCAAATCACATTAAATGAAGGTTTTAATTAATTTTGACTTGAAATTTTATCCATAAAGTCATAAAATATAAGAAATTGGGTGCAATGGGCCCTGGTTGGAACAGAAAATTGAGCTCTCCAGTTACTAACATGAATGCTAGAAAGTTGTTCGCTTCTTTTTGTCAGGTAAACTAAACGCATAATGCGTACGTCTAACCGATGTAAAAGGGCGTATTTTATTGCCCTAGCACTTATATGAGTATATTCTTATATTGAAAAAGACATAGTATTATAGGAATGGAAAAACGTATAAAAGTTTGGCAATTTAAGGCGTTATTTATGATATATATTATTCATTATATATAAAGCACACTTTTTATAACTAGACTTTGGCTGAGCAAATGGAACAATTAAAAATTTAAGGTGATGAAATGAAGTTTGAACATGTATCAGTATTGTTAAATGAATGTATTGAAGGATTAGCAATTAAACCTAATGGAACTTATGTAGACGGTACATTAGGTGGCGCAGGACATGGCATTGATCAAGATAATAATGCTTTAGCTGTATCTAAAGAACGTTTAAAAGATGTAAAAGCTAAAGTAAGTATTGTAAAAAGTAATTTCGAACAAACAGCAAGTGTGTTAGAATCTTTAGGTGTAGATCAAATAGATGGCATGCTTATTGACCTTGGTGTTTCTTCACATCAATTAGATGAGGCAGATCGTGGATTTTCTTATATGCACGATGCACCCCTTGATATGCGTATGAATCAAGACAGTAAATATTCTGCATATGATGTGGTAAATGAAATGTCAGAAGAAGAGCTTCATCGTATTATCAAAGAATATGGTGAAGAGCGTTGGGCAAAACGTGTAGCACAGTTTATAGTAGAAGAAAGAAAAAATAAACCAATAGGAACAACATATGAACTTGTAGATGTCATCAAAAAGGCTATTCCTCAAGGTGCTAGAAAAGATGGTCCACATCCTGCAAAACGTACTTTCCAAGCAATTCGTATTGCAGTTAATCGTGAACTTGAAATTATTGCACCAACTATTAACGATGTAGTAGAAAAATTAGCACCAGGTGGAAGATTATGTATCATTACCTTCCATTCATTAGAGGATCGTATAGTAAAACAAGCCTTTAAAAAGCTTGAGGATCCTTGTACTTGTGCAAAAGAATTTCCAGTTTGTGTTTGTGGTAAAGTACCACAAGTAAAAGTAATTGCACGTAAACCTATTTTACCTTCAGAAGAAGAATTAGAGGCAAATCATCGTTCTAGAAGTGCAAAATTAAGGATTGTGGAAAAATTATAATAAATAGACCATCTCATAAAGGAGGAGTGAATGATGGGAGAGAAACTCAAAGGAAATTATAATTATCAAGATGGCAGTGTAGTATATGATTATTATGAAGAATTACCTTTGCAAACACCTCCGCAAGCACCCGTACGTAGAAATAGAAAAGTTAGAAAAAAGGATTATGGATTTGCAGTACAAGTTTCCTTATGTGGTTTGTTAGTATTTTTAAGTGCATTTTTGTATATTCATCAATATGCTGAATTTGGTACAAAGCAAAAGGAATTACGTACTATTAAAAGTGAGATTAGAGATACTAAGAGTACGATTAGTTTAACAGAAGCTAAGATGTCTGAAAAACTTAATTTGGATTATATACGTGAACGTGCATCTAAAGAACTTGGTATGAGTGAACCGATGGCACATCAAATCGTATATATTGAATTACCAAAAGATAGTTATGTTGTATACAATCATTAAAAGTAGGTAGGAATATGAAAAGACGTAAGAAGAAAAGAACGACTCTACCACCTAGACATAAAATGAATGGTAGGATTTTTGTACTTTTGACTTGTTTTATTTTGTGTTTCTGTATTTTGATTGGCAGAGTGGCATATATACAGGTTGTACATGGGGCAGAATATAAAACAGTTATTGCAAATCGTTTAACAAATGGTGAAACAGATATCGAGGCACAACGTGGTGCCATTGTGGATCGTAATAATAAAACATTAGCAACAAGTGTGTTAGCCTATAATGTTGTTTTAAGTCCAAAGGATGTATTAACATTAAAAGAAGAACAACGTCTC
>CALGWE010000267.1:0-2527 GCA_937935915.1 uncultured Clostridia bacterium | reverse complement strand
ATACATTTTTTCGATCATAGCTTTTGGCACTTTACCTTTACGGAATCCTTGTACATGGAAGTCTTTTTTCATAGCTTCGTATGCTTTGTCGATTGCTGCAACAACTTTAGCGCCTTCTACCTCTACTGTAAGTTTTACTTGGCTTTTTTCCATTTTTTCTACTTGTGTACTCATTAAAATTTATCCTCCTTAAGGTTTAAATCACATGTTTTAATAATGTATACGCATAAATATAGCATTTTAAACTAACATTTCGTTATTATACCATAGTCTTCTAAGAAAATCTATAATATATTATATAATATTTCATATTAATTTTTTATTTTTTTGCAATTTTTTAGCCTTTTTGTTTTATGCATCTATAATTTCAGCAATATCTCTAGTTTACTCTTTATCATATTCCAAATATTACATCTAGAATTAAGGTATACTTCTGCAATATAATATTAATATGTAATACTTTGTAATATGTACTTTGATAAGAGGAAGGGTTACTAGCATGGATCAATTTTCCCATAGCTATATGTCTCTCACAACTTTTGATAAAATATATGATACTAATATCAAACCAAAACTTGAGACAATAGATACATTTTTAAAAACAACACCAACACCTTATGATATCAATGAGGTTGCAAATCTTTTTGAAACATCTGCTCATAATATTGCACAGGTTATGACAGAGTGTAACTTAACTACCTTAGACCGCACAAGTCTTTTTATACTTATATGCCACCTACCTCACGACATCTGCCATCTTATTAAACGTCAATGGCAGTATCAAAATACATCATATTATACACCAGAGATGATCGCGCATATTTATAAACTGAATGTTCATAAAGTAACAAAGGCCTTTGAAGAACTCCAAATTGATGTTGCTTATGAACACGATTTAGTAGAGATTTTTAAACGCATACATATTTCCATCTTTAAATTTTAATATGTATATCCTTAATAAACTACTCTATTAATATGTCGTTCTTATAAAATTTATACTTTATTTTAAAGGTGTTACGTGCAGTGCACATTATGCTTGTAACACCTTTTATATATTATTCAGTTACAATCATAGCTTTAGCTATTTTATGAGCCGCTTCTTCCCCTTTAATAACGCTTAAAATAGCAAGTCCGAACTCTAAAGCTGCACCTGCACCTTTTCCTGTAATAATCTTGTTACTTATTACTGTACGTTCATTTACAACAGTTGCACCCACTAATGCATCTTCACAGCCTGGATAACAAGTTGCTTTCTCACCTTCTAATAATCCAAGTTCACCTAAAATAGTTGGTCCTGCACAAATAGCAGCAATCCACTTACCTTCTTTTTTAAATGCTTTTAGATTTTGAATTAATGTTTCATTAGCTTTCAAATTATCTACCCCTGGAATGCCTCCTGGCAATACCATCATATCAATTTCATCATGATTTACTTCATCAATTGTTTGATCCATATTGATGCTGATTTGACGTGCACTAGCTACAGATTTACCTGTTACGCCTACCATACTTACATCCACGCCGCCTCTTCTTAAGACATCTACAACAGCTAATGCTTCAACTTCTTCATATCCCGTTGCAAAGTA
Organism: uncultured Clostridia bacterium; assembly: GCA_937935915.1. Taxonomy (GTDB): domain Bacteria; phylum Bacillota; class Clostridia; order Lachnospirales; family Cellulosilyticaceae; genus Cellulosilyticum. The sequence goes on along the minus strand of CALGWE010000267.1, from coordinate 941 downwards.
TACTGCTACTTTCATTTATAACATCCTTTCTGTTACATTTTTCTCTTATAATTTGTTTCCTATACTATTTTAATACAATATATTTCTTTTAGCATCAGTTTTTATGTTTTATACTATATTTATCATACTGAAAGGAGCATTTACATGGAAATAGAACGTAAATACTTAGTCAAAATCTTACCAGAACTTTCTGCTTATACCTACAAAAAGCTAACTCAGGCCTATATAAGTACTAGCCCTGTTATTAGATTACGTCAAATGAATGAAAACTTCTTTTTGACCGTTAAATCTTCAGGTCACCTTGTGCGTGAAGAGTTTGAAATGCCTATTAGCTATGAAGAATACACTTCTCTTTTAAATAAAGTAGAAGGTAATGCGATTGAAAAAACACGCTACTACATTCCACTTGCCAACAATTTAACTGCGGAGCTAGATTTATATCACGGCTTCTTAGACGGTTTACTTACTGTGGAGGTAGAGTTTGATAGTGAAGAAGCTGCGCTTCATTTCACGCCTCCTGATTGGTTTGGCCAAGATATTACATTTGATGCCCGTTATAAAAATAATCAACTTGCGTTAAATGGGAAACCTTATTAATCACTCTTGTTTTTAAACAATTAAAACAGGTACTACAAGCTTTAAACTTATAGTACCTTGTTTTATTTATAGCACATTTATCTTTTGCTAAACAACAAAAAAGCTACAGACTTAGGTCTGTAGCTTTTTTAAATACAGGGCTAGAAGGATTCGAACCTTCGAATGCAGGAATCAAAATCCTGTGCCTTACCGCTTGGCGATAACCCTATATACCGTATCCACAGGGATTCGAACCCCGGACCCACGCCTTAGAAGGGCGTTGCTCTATCCAGCTGAGCTATGGATACACAGAGCGGGTGATGGGAATCGAACCCACGTAGTCAGCTTGGAAGGCTGAAGTTCTA
>CALGWE010000266.1:0-1452 GCA_937935915.1 uncultured Clostridia bacterium | reverse complement strand
TGTTTTTTTATATAAGAAATAAATTAAATATGGGTAGTGTTATTGTAAGATTAATAAAATTTATTAATCATACATGAAGCGACAAAAATAGCAGGTAAAAAGATGTAATATTATTAATAAAAAAGATTTAAAAAGGAGGTTAAAATGAGCGAAGCAATTACTTATGAAACATTGAAGGTATCTCAATTTAAATTCATGCATATTCGGGAATTTAAAGTCCATGCAATGATTAATGAGCATACGACCATGCGTCTAGTTGGTATATTGCCACAGACTAGAAAAGATGAAGATATTCATACGAAATATTTAACCCCAATAGAAGTTTATGCAGAGTTAGAAGAAAAGAAAAAGGTTATTTTTTGTGGGATTATTACACAAATTAAAGTGAAAAAGATGGCAGAATATTATGTTTTAGAAGTTGAAGCAAAGAGTTATACATTTTTAATGGATATTAAGCGAAAAAGTCGTTCATTTCAAGATAAGAGTTATAAGATCCATGCTCTTGTTGATGAGGTGACGAAGCAATATCCTAAAGGCGATAGCATTGTGGAAATAAAAGATGAGCCAATTAATCGATTATGGGTGCAATATGAAGAGACGGATTGGGAATTTGTAAAGCGTATTGCTTCATATTATCATGTTGGTTTATTCCCCCATGTTGGATTGGAAGGAACCCATTATTTTGTGAGTACACCTATAACAGAGGATAAGCAGATGACTTATTTTGAATATGAAGTCACAAAGAACTTAGAAGCATATGATCAGTTTAGAGAAAATGAAACGGCTAGTATGTATGAGACTGATTTTGTTGTTTATAGGGTGAAGAGTTATGAGCTCTTTGAATTAGGAGACAATATCAGTATGATGGGACATTCATTTAGTGTTTCTGAATTAGTTTATGAGATGAAAAAGGGCATATTAGAAAATACATATAAGATTCAATTACAAACAGGGCAGAAAAGACCTAGAATATATCATGAAAAAATAAAGGGCGTCTCATTAGATGGTACAGTGATAGAGGTAACAGGGGATAAGATTAAGGTGGCATTAGATATAGATGAGCAGCAGGATAAAGCAAAAGCTTATTGGTTCACCTATTCTACAATAGCGGCTTCGCCAGATGGTAGTGGCTGGTATTTTATGCCGGAAATAAATGATAGGGTACGTGTTTATTTTCCTACAAATGATGAAAAAGATGCTTTTGCCATAAGTTGTATTCAGCAAATTAAGGGAGATCCGGATGTAAAATATATTGCAACGATTTATGACAAAAAATTAGTGTTTACACCAGATACTATCACAATTACAGCGAATAATGCAGCAACAATTGTATTAGATAAAGGTGGTGGCATAAGTATTTTAGGTAGCAATATTAGTATCAATGCCAGTGAAACAATTACAATGCGTGCAGAAAATGATTTAATTGTTTCAGGAAAAAATCAAGTAGAAATC
>CALGWE010000265.1:0-1639 GCA_937935915.1 uncultured Clostridia bacterium | reverse complement strand
CTTAGAAGTATTAAATATTTTTTCTAAGCTAAATAAGGAAGGGCAGAGCATTGTTATGGTTACCCATGATATTAAAACAGCCCTTAGAGGTAATCGTCTCATTTATATAAAGGATGGTTATATTGCAGGAGAGCTTAGATTAGAAACTTTTGATGAAAAAAATATAGCAACAAGAAGAGAAAAAGTTGAAAGTTTCTTAACTGAGATGGGGTGGTAATGTGAGATTACTAAGATTAGCTAAGTTTAATATAAGAAAGCATAAGGTAGCTTCCATTGGTTTAGTTATTTTAATTTTCTTTTGTCAATTATTTTTAGGATTAGGTATTCATAATATCGTTCAAAATAATGGCCTTTTTGCAAGAAAAGCGCAGGAGATGGAAGCTATTCAAAATCTATACTGTATAGAAAATGATAGGTATCAAGAAGCGTATGAAGAACTTTTAAGAGCAGATGAAAGAGTTTCAAAGGTAATTGTCCAAGATGCCATTTTGCTATGGCAGAATAACATTAAACTAAAAAATGGTGAGGATTATATATGTAATAGTATTTTTTTAAATCAAGAAGCAGAAAACTTGCTGGAAAATGTAAGCGTACCAGAAAATAGGGATAAAACTATAGAACATCCTATTTATGCCCCTTTTATTGTACACGAATATTATGGTTTTGAGATAGGGGATGAATTGACAGTTACATATCATCAGCAAACATATACTTTTGAGATTGCTGGTTTTTATGAAACAACTATTTTTGCTAATGGAAATATGGGAGCTATTAAATTTATAATTTCTAATGAAGATTATCAAAAATTATATGGTACTTATGGTGGGATTCAAATACTAGGTTATAATGTACCAGATTTGACACAAATACAAGCTGTGAGTAGTGATTTCATAAAGAAAGCAAAGGAGATGGCAAGTGGGGAACTCTCTTTTCAATCTAAATTAAGTATAGATTATTTAACTGTTAGTACTATAGCGTCAATGTTTCCAGTATTATTAGCCTATATTTTATTGTGCTTTGCTACTATTATTTTTATTACAATTTTTATTGTGATTAGGCATCGCATTACAAGTAATATAGAGCAGCAAATGGTAAGTATTGGGACGCTAGAAGCACTAGGTTATACAAGTAAACAAATGACTAGAATATACATGATAGAATATGGTGTATTGGCCATTATAGGAACTATATTAGGGAGTATTGTAAGTCATTTTTTAATACCTATGGTAAATCATTTTAGTTTTATGATGATAGGGTTAAGCACGAAGGAACATTTACGATTAGGAATAGATTTAATGCTTATTATAGGCATTACTTTATTAGTAGGTGCTATAAGTTTTACTAAGGCAAGAAGTGTTAAAAAGTATCCACCTATAGTAGCTTTTAGGCAAGGCATTAGCAATCATTACTTTAAGAAGAATTATTTTGCATTATATAAGGTCAAACATTGTGTGCATTATAGATTAGCAGGAAAAAGATTGATTGGGGCACTTAAACAAAATATTATTATCGCCATATGTATTACGGCAGCAACGGCGACTATGTTGTTTAGTATTATTTTATATAATTGCTGTGGTGGCGATCAGAGTATGATTAGTAAACTAACTGGATTTGAAATGAGTGATATAAGATTAAATAT
>CALGWE010000264.1:0-10694 GCA_937935915.1 uncultured Clostridia bacterium | reverse complement strand
AATTAGCAGAGGAAGCTAATCAGTTTATACAAGTAGAAAACGATGTTTAGCATGTGCTAAATCTAGAAAAAGTTTTATATTGTTTTTTGTAATATGTATAAGAAGACTCGGTATTCTGAAAATCTTTGCAGTATGTTTAATAATACATTACAGGAAGTTAATATTATGAGTGAAAATGTTGAGATGACTGCTGCCTGTATGGAAGCCTTGATGGATATAAGATTAGAGGAGAAGAGTTAAAGAAAGATTAAAATAAAAAAGGAAAATAAAAAAGACTAACAACTACAAAAAGTAGAAGTTAGTCTTTTTCTAGATTTTGTGATTAATCGGAGTGACGCGACTCGAACGCGCGATTTCTAGCCCCCCAGTCTAGCGCCTTACCAACTAGGCCACACCCCGAAAGTAGAATAGTTGATGCTTAAGAATATTATATCAAATTAGTATGAAAGGTGAAGAGTTTATTAGTGAGTTCTGTAATTTGTGTAGTAGACACTTTTTATTGAGGGGTATCGATTGAAAATTTAATGTTAAATCAGTTTAAGTGCATAAATTATTTATAAAATATAAAAAATTAAAAAAATATTGCATTATTATGTTTTTTGTAATATTATAAAGATAGCTACTAGCTAGTAGCTAATAGCACATAAACGAAAAAGGAGATGTTAATATGAAGATTAGTAGTAATACATCACTACAACAGTTATTTGATATAGCAAAAGCAAGTGTAAATGAAGTAGACAGCGGTGAAAAATTTATTGTAAAAGACTTATTCAGAGGGTTTGAATGGAATAGAATTGGAAAAGGAGATAGGACAAAATTGGGAGCAATGTTCTTTGCTTATGCTAAAGATCAGGGAACACAATATATAGATGTGCTATCTAAGACACCACAAAATCAACAGATATATATGAAAAAGTAATTCAACCCTTAGCCATGCCGAAGTCCAAAAGTATGCGTAAGTATGCTTTGCTCTATCCATTAGTAAGCTTTTGCCCTTAAGTCTTCGCCGAGGAGAGTTTGTTCCAAAAAGAAAGTGGGAGTAGTTGCTGATGCCAATCTACCTGTGGAGTAATTTGATACTCCTCTTAGTGAAGAGGAGTAAAGAGGTTTTAGGTGTGCTGTTTGAAGCAGCGCAACGCTTTATCGCGCTGCGAGTTCACACCGTTTCTTTAATCCTCGAACTTAGAGGAGTACAAATTACGGAAGGTGTAGATGGTATCAGCGGCTACTCCCACTAGCCTATTTGTAACAACCTACTATCCTAGTAGTCTAAAACAACAGCTTCATAGTAACAACGCTTTGGACAAGAAATACGTTGCTCAGCTTTTAATAATGTAAGAGCTGCATTTACAGCTTGTTTATCTAAATTTAATGCCGCTGCAATGTCGCCTGCTTTCATTGGGGCTTCATTGTCTTTGAGACATTCTAATACGCGTTCTTGAATTTGCATGATGTAAAAACCTCCGGTGTAAATAAGATAGACATAGTTTAATATACTTTAAACAGAAAATCAATAAGAAATCGTAAGGGAAAATAGCTATTTCTTGCTAAGAAAATATGGATTGAAAGCTGAATAAAATGGCAATACTAGGGAAAGGATTGTGATATAATTACTCATTATAAGAGGAGGTTAATTATGAAGACAATTACTAAGATTAGCGTGCAGCAAGGCGGGGAACGCTATAATCTCTTTTTGGATGAGGAATTTTATTGTGGTGTTAGTGAAGATACACTTATTAAGCTGAATTTGAAGAAGGGTATGCAGCTTGATGAAATGGCCTTAGAACTGCTTAATAATGAAGAAAGTAAAAATAAATGTTTTTCATATGCGGTTTATTTATTAGGTGGGCGCAATTATTTTGAAAAGGCGCTAAAGGATAAGTTAAGACAAAAGGAATATTCTGATGAGGCAATTTCATTTACTATAGAGAAGCTTAAGAAATACAATTATATTGACGATGAAAAATTAACAGCAGCCTTTGTAAATGATAAGAAAAGATTTTCTAAAAAAGGACCACGTTACATTGCACAAGCACTGAAAATGAAGGGTGTAGATAGTGAGATTATCCGAAATGCTTTAGAAGATGGCTATGATGTAGACGAAGCCTATGAAAATTGTAAGGCATTAGCAGTTAAAAAATATGATTATTATAAAAGAAAAACTGACGACAAATATACTTTTAAAGGAAAAATGTATGGTTTCCTTGCCCAAAGAGGATTTAATAGTGAAGTGATTCGTAAAGTATTAGAAGAATTAATGTCAGAGGAAATGTAAGTACATTTTAAATGGTAACACACAAGGCACCTCATTCATATTAATAAGGGAAGGATGAATAGGAGAATACATGAAGCTTATGAGGCAAGTTGGTTTATTCATAGAAGGTGTGGTTAAATTTATGATATTTTGTATATTAGCCGGAATATGTGTCTTAGTATATGCTAGATATATCGAGCCAGAACTTTTAGTGACAAATGAGATAAATATAGCAGCAAAAGCTTTAAATCTGGGCGTACCACTTAAAATTGTACAATGTAGTGATATACATTTAGGACCTGATTATAATATGGCCCATTTAGAACGTTTAGTTAAAAAGATTAATGAGGCTAAGCCGGATATATTGGTGTTTACAGGTGATCTTGTAGATAATAATAAGACTTTTAAAGATAAGGAAGAAACTATTCGTATGCTCACTAAGGTTCAAGCAAGGTATGGCAAGTATGCCGTAGCGGGCAATCATGATTATGGGAGTAATGGGATTAAACATTATAAGGAGATTATGAAAGCCGCTAACTTTCAGCTTTTAATGAATGAGTGTAAATCGATTACTCTAGAAAATGGCAAGGTGATTAATATAATCGGCATAGATGATGCCATTTTTGGTAAGGTGGATTTAGAAGCTGCTATGTCCAAGGCTTCAGGGGCTACTTATAATATAGTATTATGCCATGAACCTGATTTGGCAGATGAGATTGCACGGTATCCTATAGACTTGCAGCTTTCAGGGCATAGTCATGGGGGGCAGGTAAGACTTCCTTTAAAAGGGGCTATTTTAACACCGCCTAAAGGTAGTAAATATGTGAAAGGGCTGTATGCTATCAGTGAGAACCCAAGAATGAAGTTGTATGTGAATACTGGGATTGGTACGAGTCAAATGTGCTTTAGACTAGGGAATATACCAGAATTAACAGTTATTAACTTGAATTAATATAAATAGTAATAAGAGACTTAAAATGTATAAAATGAAATTCTAAGAGAATAGGTACAAAGGCATATAAACCTTGTACCTATTCTTTTTTTATGGACTTGTGGATATGGGGGAGAAATACAAATGTATATCGCTTGAATAAAAATACAAATTAATTTATAAAAATTCCGAAAAGGTATTGCAAAAAAATAAAAATTAAATATAATTATAAACATATCAAAAATGAGGTAAAAATTTATAATTAAATATAAAATTAAGAATAATATGGAGGGATGACTATGAAACTTATACAAGGTGGCGTAACAGCAGCGAAAGGATATCAAGGAGCCGGCGGTCATATCGGACTTAAAGCGAAGAAAAAAGATTTAGCACTCATATATAGTGAAACACCTTGTACTTATGCAGGTGCTTTTACACAAAACGTGGTAAAAGCTGCACCAGTACTTTGGGATAAAAGCGTATTAGAAAAACAAAATAAAGTACATGCAATCGTTGTAAATAGTGGAAATGCCAATGCAGCAACTGGTGAGCAAGGGCTTAAAGATACAGAAGAAATGGCTCAAATCGTTAGTGAGACATTAAATGTAAAAAAAGAAGAAGTATTAGTTTGTTCTACAGGTGTAATCGGTGTGAATTTACCAATGGATGTAATTAGAGCGGGAATTCCAGTGGTAGCTAAGGACTTAGAAGCAAGTTTTGAAGGTGGAGATAGCGCAGCAACAGCTATTTTAACAACAGACTTAATCAAGAAAACAATTGCCATTGAAGAAGAAATTGATGGTGTGACTTATACAATCGGTGGTATGGGTAAAGGTTCTGGGATGATTCACCCTAATATGGCAACAATGTTAGGCTTCATTACAACAGACGTTAATATCACACAAGAGATGTTACAAAAGGCACTTAAAAAATGTATTGATACATCATTCAATATGATTACAGTAGATGGGGATACAAGTACAAATGATAGTGTACTCGTACTTGCTAATGGACTCGCAGGCAACAAGATTATTGATAGTGAAGGGGAAGCTTTTGATATCTTCTGCAACACGCTTTTTGAAGTATGTAAATACATTGCTGTTTCTATTGCAAAAGATGGTGAAGGGGCTACTAAACTTCTAGAAGTTAACCTAAAAGGTGCTAAAAACTTCGAAGATGGTAAATGCATTGCGAAAAGTATTTTAACATCTAATCTTGTTAAAACAGCATTCTTCGGTGCAGATGCCAACTGGGGACGTGTATTCTGTGCAATGGGTTACTCAGGTGTAGCATTCGATACAACAAAAGTAAATATCAGCTTTGAAAGTATTGCAGGACATGTCAACCTTTTAGAAGGTGGACTTCCAGTAAAATTTAGTGAAGAAAAAGCTAAAAAAGTACTTGAAGAAAAAGAAATCAAAATCATGATCACAATGGGTGAAGGTGACGCTGAAGTAACAGCATGGGGCTGTGACTTAAGTTATGATTACGTAAAAATTAATGGGGATTACAGAAGCTAATAACGGTGTAAAAAATAGATGAAGCATGAGATTTGATTAAAGTAAGATTTAACATAGTGCGTTAAAACTTGAGGGGGCTTTAAAGATGGAGAATGAAAAAAAAGTAAATTTAGTAGATGATGGATTAGAAAAAGCAAAAGTACTTATAGATGCATTACCTTATATCAGAGAGTTTAATGGGAATACAGTTGTTATTAAATACGGTGGAAGCGCTATGCTTGACCCAGAAATTAATAAAACAATTATTCAAGATATTGTACTCCTTAAATTAGTAGGACTTAGACCTATTATCGTTCACGGGGGCGGTCCTGAAATTAATAGTATGCTTAAAAGACTTGATATTAAATCAGAGTTCATTAATGGACTTCGTGTAACAACTAAAGAAACAATGGAAGTTGTAGAAATGGTTTTATCAGGTAAGGTAAATAAAAATATTGTACAAATGCTTGCCCAACATGGCGGATGCCCTGTAGGACTCTCAGGTAAAGACGGCAAAATGTTAAGAGCCAAAAAGCTTGAAAAAGATGGCATTGACTTAGGATTTGTAGGTGAAATCGTGAAGGTCAATACAAGGCTTTTAAAATCACTTCTTGATGACAGCTTCATTCCAGTTATTGCACCTATTGGCGCAGATGAAGAAGGTAATACTTATAATATCAATGCAGACTATGCAGCAGTAGCCATTGCTGGGGCATTAAATGCAGAAAAACTTGTATTCCTTACAGACGTTGAAGGGGTTCTTAAAGATAAAGATGATTCCGCATCACTTATTTCATTCTTAAGCGATCAAAAAGCAAAAGCTTACCTTGCAGATGGCACAATTGCAGGTGGTATGATTCCAAAAGTTGAATGTTGTATGGAAGCGATTGATAAAGGTGTATCTATGGTGCATATCTTAGATGGACGTAGAAAACATGCACTTATTTTAGAAATTTATACACCAAATGGTATTGGAACAATGATGTATAAAGAGGAGGAAAAATAATGTCAGTATTAGATTATGCAAATCAATACGTCATGAACACTTATGGACGTTTTCCACTTGTGATTTCTCACGGTGAAGGTGTTTACGTATATGATGAAAATAATAAAAAATATATCGATATGTGTGCAGGAATTGCTGTTAATGCATTAGGTTATGGTCATAAAAAATTAACACAGGCTTTAAAGGCACAAGTTGAAAAACTTATTCATATTTCAAACTACTATTATACAGAGCCACTTGTAAATGCTTCTAAAATGCTTGTAGAAAACTCTGATTTTGATAAAGTGTTCTTTTGTAATAGTGGGGCAGAAGCCAATGAAGCAGCGATTAAACTTGCTAAAAAATATGGAAAACTTAAAAACGAAGATAAAATTGAACTTATTTCAATGAAACAATCTTTCCACGGTAGAACCTGTGGTGCCCTTACAGCCACAGGCCAAGAAAAATACCAAAAGAATTTCTTACCATTATTACCAGGTACAAAATACGCTGTTTATAATGATATTGAAAGTTTAAAAGAAATCATTAGTGAAAAAACATGTGGTGTCATCCTTGAAGTGATTCAAGGAGAAAGTGGCATCATTCCAGCACAGGTAGAGTATCTTAAAGAAGTTGAAGCACTTTGTCATCAATATGATGCCCTTCTCATCATTGATGAAGTGCAATCAGGAATGGGTAGAACAGGTAAACTTTTCGCTTACGAAAACTTCGGTATTCACCCAGATGTAGTTTCTACTGCAAAAGGATTAGGCGGCGGTGTACCTATTGGCGCTATGCTTTGTAAAGATGAGGTGGCTGTATTTGTACCAGGGGATCACGCATCTACATTTGGTGGAAATCCAATGGTAACAACAGCAGCAACAGTTGTAATGGATGAACTCGTCAATAATGGATTACTTGCTCATGTTCAAGAAGTAGGCGCTTATTTAACAGAAAAACTTAATACACTTAAAAATGAAGTAGACTGCATCACAGATGTGAGAGGTATTGGTTTAATGCAAGGCGTTGAAATCACAAAAGCACCTAAAGACATTGTAAGCAAATGTATGGAAAAAGGTATGCTCATCGCAAGCGCCGGCACAAACGTTATCCGTTTTGTCCCACCACTTATTGTAACAAAATCAGAAATCGACGAAGCAGTTGCTATTTTGAAAGAAGCACTTGTTTAGAGTAAGCCAAAAGATCGGCTGGATTCTTGACTGCTTCTAGCTACACTCTCCGTAATCTGTGATACTCTAAGCTCGATAATCAAAGCAACGTGGAGAACTCACTCCGCTACGCTGCGTTCAGACAGCTCCACTAAGAGCGCTTTGATTATCTTCCCTAAGAGTATCAACAGATTACTTCGAAGGTAGACTAGAAGCAGTCAAGAACCCAGCCTTCTTTATGGTTAAAACTGCGTGTAGGCTAAAAAGTTAATGTATTTATCATGCTGTATGTAGGAGAGAGGAGTCTTAGAGACTTATAAATGTAACTTCAAGGGGAAAATTAGTAAGATTAGAGGCTGTCCAAAAGGGCATTCTTGTTTGTGTGCATTCCGCCTATAAGCTGCCAAAACGTAAGTGGGAGTAAGTAGCAGACTATCTACCTGTGGAGTGATTTGATGATATTCTTAGTGAAGATAATGAAAGAGATTTTAGGCGAAGTGTTCGAAGCGTAGTGAAACGAAGCAAGTTTTTCGCCGTTTCTTTCATTATCGAACTTAGAATATCACAAATCACGGAAGGTGTAGATAGGATGCTACTTACTCCCACTAGCCAGTTTTGGCGACTCCTTTTTAATTGAAGAGTAAAAAGTATAAAGATTACATATAAATAAGGTTATAAGCATAGGAGGAGGAGCAGAAGTGAAGAAGACAGCAAGACGAATGCTTAGAATGATGATTTATATGTTATTAATGGTGAGTGTGTGCATAACCAGTGTGCCTCGGGTTTGGGCGAAGGAGCATTTTGTGGTGTGCATTGATCCGGGACATCAAGCAAAGGGAGACCCTAAAGGAGAACCTATTGCGCCGGGTTCACCTCATAAGAAGGCGAGGGTAGCTTCAGGAACGACTGGTGTAGCAACTAAGAAGCCGGAGTATGCTGTAAATATGGAGGCAGCACTTATTTTAAAAGATTTATTAACTCAAAAGGGTTATGAAGTAGTCATGACCAGAGAGACCAATGAAGTTAATGTAAGCAATGTAGAGCGTGCAGAAATAGCTAATAATGCCCATGCAGATATGACCATTAGATTACACTGTGATAGCATTGGCAATGGTGGTAAAAGTGGGGCTGTACTCATTGTGCCATCTAAGACAGGCACTCATACAGCAGGCATTTATAAACCAAGTTATGAGTATGCACAGCTTTTAAAGAAGTCATTAGAAGGTAAAGGTGTGAAAGTAAATGGCATTTTTGAACGTGGCGATATGACTGGCTTTAACTGGTCTAAAGTACCTGTAGTCATCTTTGAAATGGGCTTTATGAGTAATTGGAATGAAGACAGGATGCTTTCAGATAAAGGTTATCAACAAAAGTTAATGGAAGCCGTAACAGAAGCCTTAGATGCATATAATGTAGGGTAATCCAAATAGTTCGCAGGGGCAGTGCTGGTTTAACGCTACTCCTTCCGTAATTTATGATAGGCTAAGTTCGATAATCAAAGCAAAGGGCGAAACTCGCTTACGCTCAAACAGTCGCCCAAAAAGCGCTTTGATTATCTCACTAAGCCTATCATGAAATTACTCCAGAGGTAGCGTCTAAACCAGCACTGCCCCTGCTAGCATTTGGATACCTTGGAGGCGAAAAAAGAGAAAGTTAATGTATCCACTTTGATAGGATATTTAAACTTATAATTTTATTAAGAACTGTAGTTTTAGTAAGGCTTATAATTTAATTAAAAAAAGTGGAACATAAGGTTCTTTATAATAATCTTATGTGCCACTTTTTGTGTTGGCGTAGTATGAATAGTTGGTGGGGAGGTGAGAAATTAAAATATAAGTAAATAACTTAATAAAGTGACTTATTAAGTTATTTACTTATTAGTAGTAAACGTTGATTAAGTGGAATCGGATATTTTTGTTGCTCCAGCCGAGGTCGTATGGGACGAGGAGTCTGTCGGTGTTGTGACAAGTGACGAGTGGATAGCCTTTGGAATCTAATCCTGTGACAGTAGAAATATGGACGATCTTACCTTTCTTTTCATAAGCTACGAAGTCTCCAGGGCGGAGGTTGTAAGCTGCTTTATAAATTTCTTGATAAGTACCTTTTGCAATATAGCCAGCACGTCCACTTCCTACCATATAATTTTTGAAGGCTTGTGCATTAACCCAGGCTTTAGTACCATTGCGATCGCAGTAGTTCCAGGTGCCATTCTTTTTAAATTTGCCACCTTCAAAGAGGATTTGAGAAGCAAAGTTAGCACAGTCACCGCCATCAGGATTAAAGTTTTTATAGGCTTTATTATATTTAAATAAGAATTCATTATCTTCACTGACACCGCAGTATTTATGGGCATAATCAATAGCGCGTTGGGTACGTTCATCAGCAGTGTAATCAGGCTTTTTTTGTGCTAAAATATATTTTCTAATTTCATCGGATTTAATGTTTTCTAGATTAAGCGAATCAGCAAAAGGGTCTGTATACCATTCTTTTGTAATGATGTAATGATCATTATCTGCTTTTAAGTTCATGTAATGAGAAGTACCTAGGCGAAAAGTATTAGTTACTTCAGGTGTATCCACATAACTATAGGTAAATTCTGTAGAATTAAAGCAGAGAATGCCATAAAGACCAGGTTCTTTTTCTTTTACTTTTCTAAGTTTAATTTGAGATTCAATTTTATCAAATTTAATGCCTTGTTTTGCACACCAGTTCTCAAAGTATTTTATTTTTTGTGCTTCACTTTCATAGGCCCAAAGACTAACCTTTATATTTAAATTATAGTGGCTTTTAAGATTTTCTAAATCTGAAGCTAAAATGCAAGCATTACGATTTTGAAAGAGTTCCTCTAGAATAGGGACAAATTGTTCTTCTAATGTTTGTTCATTAGGTTCTATGGCTGTAGTAGTTTCCTGACCAGTAGATTTAGTCACTTCATTTTCAATCACGTAGTGAGGTATGCGTTGTTGTGACATTAAAGGCGTGGAGACTACAAAAAAAGTAGATGTTAACAAAAATATTTTTAATAAAAATTTAAAATTTTTCATTAATTTTTCCCCTTTATTCTGTTTTTTCGCTATAATATAGTGTGTACGAATCATAAAATAATATAAATAGAATAAAAATTTGCCTTATATTTACAAAAAATTAGGGGTGTATATATGAGCGATTTAATTTTATATAAGAGCATTTTAATTATGAGTATGGTACCTACAATTTTAGTGTTTTGGATTTTATGGCAGTATTAGGATGGCCTATTCGATATTTTGTATTTTTTATAGCTACATGGTATGTGGTTGCTACAGTTGTTTGGTTAAAATTATGTGTATGTAATAGAAGTAATAAATTGATATTAAGTTTTACATTAGTATTTCATGGAATTGCCATTGTGCTATTTTGTTTTTATAGAGAGTGTGTTACTTTACAACTTATTATCAATAATATGCTAAGTCTATCCTATATTTTGTTAGGTATAGCCATTGTGGTAATTTATTATTATAGAAAGATTAATGTACTTCATGAGAGTCTTTCTTTAACAGATGAGATTATGGAGAATTTACCAGTTATACTAGGTAAGGTGGATTGCGAGGGAAATATTATATATCATAACAAGCATATTCAAGAACTTTTAGGATATGAAGAGCATTTGGTAACCATAGGGCAAATGGTAGGCTATATGCATGACAAGGATTGCTTACAAATGAAAAACATTATGATTGCTATTAAAGAGTCTCATAAGGGAGAGCAATTTCAGGTAAGACTGAGACATCGCAAGGGATATTATATCTGGGTAGGTTTAACGATTAATCCAATCTTAGATAAACAAAATAATAAGGTTGGCAATGTAGTGAGTTGTAAG
>CALGWE010000263.1:0-4377 GCA_937935915.1 uncultured Clostridia bacterium | reverse complement strand
ATAGACATAAAATTTAAAATACCATATTCTAGTAACAATTAAACGAAATAACACGTATTTTTATAGGTACATAGTGCATTGATAAATTAGAACCCTTTCCATATAATAAAAGAGTAATCAAATCCTATTATATAAAAAAGAGTTGTCAGCAGTTTGCGGCAACTCTTTTTTTGCGTTTGTAAGTGATGAGTAGGAGATAAATGGCTAAAATTTGTTAGAAATGACAAATGATAAGGTGTATGGTTAGTTTAAATTAACTAAAGGCACTAAAAAGATAGTAATTATTTTATGAAAAAGCTTAATATTATACGGTTATCTTATAAGTGAGAATATCTTATTATTAACATAACAGTTATAAAATTAACGTATAAAGGAGAAATGTATGTTAACTAAAACATTAGCAAGGGACGTATTAGGCGCAACAAACGAGAAAGTACAAAACTATTTTAAAGCACAATTAAATGGACAGTTAGTATATGATAGCCAATTTATAGATATAGCATTAAACAATGTAATTGCTGTAGGAGGATTTGCTTTCTATGTACCAGCAATTAACGAAATCCTTAAAGATGAAGTAGTAAGTCAATATGTAGATGGTTTAGATAGAAAAGCATCACACTTATTCAATATTGATGGAAATAAAGTAAGTTATTATACATACAAAGATGGTAATGTTACAGAAGAAACATTAGATGCTCAAATTGCAGAAACAATGGTTGAAGTCTGTAAAAACTATAAAACTTGGGCTGGAAGCATCAATGAAAAAGGTGAACACGTTATTGATTTAACAAAACCAGTACCAGGACCTCACTTCTATACAAATATGTTATTAGGTGACCGTATGAACTTTGAAGTGGCACTTCAAACAACACCTAAAAGTGTAGTAGATAGATTTGGTGCAGGAAGCTTTAGAGCACATGCTGCAACTCAAGTATTAGCTACAAGATGGGATATGTTACCAGAAGAAAACGGTTTCCCAGCAAATAGACAATTCTACATTGTAGAAAACGGAAAACAAATTTTCTATTCTGCAGATGTATTAGATGAAAATATTGCATCAGCTACATGTAAACATGGTCAAAACTACACAGTTATTGAGTACACAACAAAATGTGGTCTTAAAATTACAAGAACTATCTTCTTAGTTCCTCAATACGAAGGATTACCAGTAGCAACAGAAGTACAACGTATTGCAATTGAAAATACAACAAGTACAAAGAGAAATATTAAACTTGTAACAACTGGTATGCTTGCAACAGCTGCACCAGGCGCATTAATGGAAGACGTTGTATATTCAACAGTTATTATGCAATCACAAGTTATCAATGATGAAGAAGGTAACTTAATTGGTTATGCACCAAGCTACTACCCAATCAACGCAAGAGCTGATGTACGTTTTACAACATTTATGGCATTTGAAAAAGGCGTTAAAAAATATGCTACAGAACTTTGTACAAAATATAGTGAGTTTGTAGGTAGCGGCAATTTATACAAACCACAAGGGCTTAAAAAACTTTCTAATAACTTAAATACAAAAGGACCAGGTTTCTTCGCATTAGGATGTAACTTAGAAATCGATGCAAATGACACAGTATATGGTGATCATTTCGTAGGTCTCGTTTCTAAATTTGATAATAAAGAAGTTCCATCAAATGTTATTGATGAAGAGCTTGTAAACTTACAAAATAAATTTGCTACAAAAGAAGTTGTAGACAATGCTTTAAGAGAGCAACAAGAAGCATACAAAAAATACAGCACATACTTACAAGTAGAAACTAGCGATGCTGATTTCGATAGCTATGTAAATAAAAATTTACCATTCCAAGTATTATATCAAACATTCGTATCACGTTCATTCGACCTTACACAAAAAGGTTACCGTGAAATTGGTTTCAGAGAAATCCAAGATATCTTCGTTTCTCAATACTATTTAATTTCTATGGGTGAAATTGAATATACAAAATCATTATTAAGCGAATGGATTGAAAAAGTATTTGAATATGGATACTGCTACCACAACTTCTTCTGGAAAGGTAAAGAAGCAGGTAAATGGTCAGATGATGGTTTATGGCTCGTACAAGCTGTTTATCGTTATGTAAGCTACAGTGGAGATAAAGCATTCTTAAATGAAATGTATGAAATCCCAGAATCAAATGGTAAAAAACGTAGTGTATATGACACATTAAAAGCAATCATCAAATATTCATCTGAAATCTCAGTTGGTGAACATGGATTCCCACTTATTGATTTCGCAGACTGGAATGACTGCTTAAAAGTAGATGATGAATACTTAACAGGTCCACAAAAAGAAAAAATGGACGGACCATTCAAAGGTTACTCTGAAAGTGTTATGAATGCATTCTTATTAAAAGTAGCTATGAATGAAATGGAAGAATTCGCTGGATTCCAAAATGATGAAACATATTTAGCACATTTAACAGCAGTAAATGCAAAATTAGCTGAAAACATTCAAAAATATGCTTGGAAAGATGACTTCTTCGCAAGAATCTTATTTAACAGATTTGGTGATGAAATCACTTACTTAGGTGCTAACAATGATGGATTCTCTTCAGATCCAGAAATTAATGGTACATACTTCTTAAATTCATTCAGCTGGTCAGTATTATCTAAGTCTGCAACACAGCAGCAGATTGCAGTAATGTTAGACCGCATTGAAACATACTTAAAAACACCATATGGACTTAAACTTATGAGCCCAACAGACCTTTCAAAAGTTGCAAGAAGTACAGCAACTGGAGAATACTTCCCAGGGGATAGAGAAAATGGTGGTATCTTCAAACATGCTACAATGATGGCTACAGCAGCGATGTTACAAGCAGCAAAAGTTGTAGAAGATGTAAACTTAGCTGAAAGACTTAGAAATGTAGCTTACTGGATGGTTAAACTTGTATTACCATACAAAACATTAGAAGATCCATTCAAAAAATGTGGTAACCCAAGATGGTGTACACAATACAACAATAGCCAAACAGGCGAAAACATTGGGCCAACACTTAGTGGTACATCTACATGGCTTACAATCACATTATTTGAAATGTTAGGTATTGAATACGAAAACGAATCACTCGTATTAAATCCAATCTTAGATGAAACAGAAACTAATGTAAAATACACACTTAGATTCTACACATCTGAATACACAGTTAACATTATCAAATCAGAAGGCTTCACACGTTTAGTAGATAGTAAATATGAACTTACTGTAGACGGACAAGTAGTAAGCGGTAACCGTGTGAAATTAGAAAATGACGGTAAAGCACATCAAATTACATTACGTTTTGAAGCGTAATAGTTTATAAAGGAGGATATTGCCATGGGCTACAGATTTACAGATTATAAAGGTTCATTCAAGATGCTAAATCCAGAGAAAAATAGTTATGCATACTTCCCAATTGCCAATGAAAAAGGTGTCATGTCTAGCGTGACACCTACCCTAAATGGGGATTGTAAAATGGGACAAAATACATTTTTACTCTCACCAGTAAGTGCGGAAGAACTTCATAATAATAAATCTTCTAGAAACTTTTGGATAGATGTAGATGGAAAAGGTGCTTGGTCAGTTACAGGCGTATCAGCCAGACAACAAGCACAATTATTTACTAAAGAAAAAGATGAAACCTTATTAGAAGCAGGCATCATGTGGCATAAAGTAACACGTATATCTGAAGAAATGGGTATCAAAGCAGAAGTAACTTCATTTGTACCAAATGTAGAAGCAGATGGAGTAGTTACAGAAGATACTGTAGAACTTATGAAGGTAACAATTACTAACGTAGGAAATGAAGTATTAACTTTAAGACCTACAGCAGCAATACCACTTTATGGACGTTCTGCAACAAACTTAAGAGATCATAGACATGTAACTTCACTTTTACATCGTATTCAAACAACAGAGTATAGTGTACTTGTAAATCCTACTTTAACATTTGATGAAAGAGGACATAAAGTTAATACTGTAACTTATGGTGTATCAGGTGCTACAGAAAATGGTGAAATGCCAGTTGGTTTTTTCCCAGTTGTAGAAGACTTCATTGGTGAAGGTGGTTCATTTGAAGTACCAGAAGCTATTATGGAAAGTAAAGACCCAATCATTGGGGCTGATGTAAAAGTAGATGGCTATGAAGCAATCGGTGCATTATCTTTTGCAAAAGTAGCATTAAAACCAGGTGAAAGCAAATCTTACATTGTAGCAATTGGCTTCGCAGAAGAAGGCGTAAACTATGAAGAAATGGCTAAAAAATACTTAAGCGGTGAAAGTTTTGATAAAGCGTTAGAAGCAACAAAAGCGTATTGGGATGAAAAAATCAATATCAACTATCACACAGGAGATGAAACATTTGATAATTGGATGTATTG
>CALGWE010000262.1:0-19051 GCA_937935915.1 uncultured Clostridia bacterium | reverse complement strand
TATTATTAATTTATTAGCCTTTTCTGCCCTTCATTATAGTGAAATAGAGCAAAGTGCTTTGTTTAAAGGAAGAATACCGATTATTACAGTCCATCAAGCCAAAGGCTTAGAATTTGATCAGGTATATATTGCTGGATGTAATAATTATATTTTTCCAGCTTATCGTAGCATGAAAGAAAATAAACTTACTGAAGAGATGCGACTATTTTACGTAGCCATGACAAGAGCTAAGAAGCGCCTTGCAATCTCCTATAATCTAGAGAAACAAAAAAGCATATTTATAGATACAATTGGAGAAGATTATAAGATTTGCAAAAAGGTATAGTCAAACTACAGTATGTTTTATATAATTATAATAAAAGGAAATAATAAAGGCACTAGAAATTACATCTAAGGGAGACAACTATGGATAAAGATTATACACTTATAACCATGCATAAACAAAAAAGTATTGCACTTATTGCCCATGATAATCGCAAACAAGATTTAATTAACTGGGTAGCAAATAATAAGCAGGCACTGAGTAAACACTTTTTATGTGGAACAGGTACAACAGCGAAGCTGATTTCAGAGCAGACACAATTACCTGTTACAGCTTATAATAGTGGTCCATTAGGTGGAGATCAACAAATTGGATCACGTATTGTAGAATGTAAGATTGATTTTATGATTTTCTTCTGGGATCCCCTTGCATCTCAGCCACATGACCCAGATGTAAAGGCGCTTTTACGTATTGCATCATTATACGATATTCCAGGGGCAACCAATCAATCAACAGCAGATTTCCTCATTACTTCACCACTTATGGAAGAGACTTATGAGCGTAAAATCATTGATTATGCAAAGCGTATAAGTCATCGTACTGAAGCGTTTAATAAAAATGAGAAGATGATATAAAAGTAGTGCATAATAATATATTGCTACTTAACATAAATTATGTTAAACTAGAAGTCGAAGTAAGTTGTATACTGTATACAAATTATTTAGACTTTATTGTTGTTGAAAAATACATAATTCTATATGTAAATAAAGTATTTTGGCAACACTTACTAGAAATTTACATCAAAGGGGGTGTAGTAGAAGTAAAGTATTTACTTCTACATAAACATGACTTATTGGAGAAGTTTTAAAGAAGGCAAATGGCAAGAAGAAATTAACGTTAGAGATTTCATCGTTAATAACTACACAGAATACACAGGAGATGACTCTTTCTTAGCAGGTCCAACAGCTGATACAACAGCACTTTGGGAACAACTTAGCGAACTTATGCTTAAAGAAAGAGAAAGAGGATGTTTCGCAGATACAAAAACTGTAGCAACAATCACTTCTCACGCAGCAGGATACATTGACAAAGCAAAAGAAAAAATCGTTGGTCTTCAAACAGATGCACCACTTGTAAGAAGCTGTCATCCATTCGGTGGGATGAGAGTAGTAGAAAATGCGCTTAAAGCATATGACTACGAAGTAGATCCAGAAATGAAAGAGATCTTCACAAAATACAGAAAAACACACAACCAAGGTGTATTCGATGTTTACAATAAAGACATCCGTACAGCTCGTAAAGTTGGGGTTGTAACAGGACTTCCAGATGCTTACGGACGCGGACGTATCATCGGTGACTACAGAAGAGTAGCGCTTTACGGAGTTGATAGACTTATTGCTGAAAAAATGAAAGCTAAAGAAGCTAAATCAGTAATGTTCACAGCTGAAACAATGAGAGATTGTGAAGAACTTGCAGAACAAATCAAAGCATTAAACGAACTTAAAGAGTTAGGTGAAATGTACGGATTTGATTTATCAAGACCAGCTGAAAACTTCCAAGAAGCTACTCAATGGTTATATCTTGCATACCTTGCAGCAACAAAAGAACAAGATGGTGCAGCGATGTCAATCGGACGTACATCTACATTCTTAGATATTTACGCTGAAAGAGATTTACAAGAAGGTAAATTAACAGAACAAGAAGTTCAAGAAATCGTTGACCAATTCATCATGAAACTTCGTATCATCAGATTCCTTAGAACACCAGAATACAACGAATTATTCTCAGGAGATCCAACATGGGTAACAGAATCACTTGGTGGTATGCTTGAAGATATGAGTGCATCACTTGTAACTAAAAACAGCTTCCGTTACCTTCACACACTTTACAACATTGGACCAGCTCCAGAACCAAACTTAACAGTACTTTGGAGTGAAAGCTTCCCACAAGGTTACAAAGACTTCTGTGCAAAAGTATCTATCGATACATCAGCTATCCAATACGAAAATGATGATTTAATGAGACCACAATTCGGTGATGACTACGGTATCGCTTGTTGTGTATCTCCAATGAGAATCGGTAAACAAATGCAATTCTTCGGAGCACGTGCTAACCTTGCTAAAGCTGTTCTTTACGCGATCAACGGTGGTGTAGATGAAAAAACAGGTATCAAAGTAGTACCAGGTATCGAACCAATGACAGATGAATATTTAGATTACGATAAAGTAATGGCTAACTACGAAATCACAAAACAATGGGTTGCTAAAACATATACAGATGCCCTTAACATCATTCACTACATGCATGATAAATATGCTTACGAAAGAATCGAAATGGCACTTCATGACGAAGAAATCTTAAGAACAATGGCTTGTGGTATTGCTGGTCTTGCAGTAGCTACTGACTCATTATCAGCTATCAAACATGCAAAAGTTAAACCAGTAAGAAATGAAGAAGGTTTAGCTGTAGACTTCGTAATCGAAGGTGAATACCCAGCATACGGAAACAACGATGATGCTGCTGACTCAATTGCTGTATCACTTGTAAAAGACTTCATGCAAGAAATCAGAAAACACACACCATATAGAGATTCAGTTTACACACAATCAGTTCTTACTATTACATCAAACGTAGTATACGGTAAGAAAACAGGAGCAACTCCAGACGGACGTAAAGCTGGTGTACCATTCTCTCCAGGGGCTAACCCAATGAACGGTAGAGAAACAAAAGGTGTACTTGCTGCATGTGCTTCAGTTGCTAAACTTCCATTCGAAGATGCAAACGATGGTATCTCTTACACATTCTCTGTTGTACCTTCAACAATCGGTAAAACAAAAGAAGAACAAATTACTAACATGGTTGGTATTTTAGATGGTTACTTCCGTCAAACAGGTCAACACATCAACGTAAACGTACTTCACAAAGACGTATTATTAGATGCTATGGATCACCCAGAAAAATACCCACAACTTACAATTCGTGTATCAGGATACGCTGTAAACTTCGTTAAATTAACAAGAGAGCAACAATTAGACGTAATCAGCCGTACATTCCACGAAAGAATGTAATCATTTTAACCAAAATCCCATATAGCGAGATTAGATAATTTCCAAATAAAAAATTAAATTTCCTCATTTAAAAATAGATTAACACCCTCAAGAGAGTCCCAAACAATCTTGAGGGTGTTTTTTATTTAGGTATAGAGAAATGATCAGATATTAAGACCTTCAGGGGATTATGCTTGCTTAAAGTTATAAAAAATGTTAGTGTAATGAGAAGAATGATAGAAAAGGAGCTGCTGCTAAAAGAGATGCTTAGAGAAATATATAATAAAATTGCTGATGGACAAGATGTACGTAAAAATTTAATTGAGCTTAGGAAGCTTTTAAAGGATAAAAATAACGTCCTTGCTTTTCAATATTTCTTAGGAGGAGACTATACATTACTTGAAGACCTCTTAGAAAATGAAGATGCTAAAACACGTAAAAATGTGGCTTTAATTATGGGTGAATTAAAAGTGCCTGAGTTTAGAAGTAAACTTTACTCAGCTTATGAACGTGAAGATAAATTATTTGTAAAAGTGGATTACTTAGAAGCACTTAAGGGATTTGATTATAGTGATTTAAGTGATAAGCTTAAAGCACGTTTAGAGTACCTTACAACAGGTGAGTTTGAAGAAACAAGTATGAAACATATCAATGAAGAGAAACGTGCTTTAACAGAAATGCTTTTAAAAGTAGAAAAGCCAAGAATGCATAAATTCACAGGATATGATGCACTTTCTGATTTAATTCTTTTAACAAATCGTGATTATAGAGAAGTAACATTAGACCAAATTAAAAACGGAAATGCTAAAGTATTTAATGCAGGTGTTATGGTACGTACAAGAGATTTAAATGAGATTTTAAATATTCGTACGTACACAGAAATGTTATTTAGACTTAGAAATGTACCTACAGTAGCAATGGAGCCAGCGGCTATTGCAGAGGCACTTTGTAAAGGTGGTTTATTAGAGTTCTTAAATGAAAGACATGAAGGGATTACCCCATACTACTTTAGATTAGAAGTTAAAAGCAAAATGTTGCTTGATAAGAAAAGTGACCTTACTAAAAAGATTGCAAGTCAGTTAGAAGAAAAATCAGGTAGAAAGCTTATTAATTCAACTTCTAGCTATGAGTTTGAAATTCGTTTAATTGAAGGTAAAGATGGTGTATTCAATGTACTTCTTAAACTTTATACAATTAAAGATGAGCGCTTTAGTTATAGAAAAGAAGCAGTGGCAGCAAGTATTTCACCGGTTACAGCAGCTCTTGTAAGTAAGCTTGCAGAGCCTTATCTCGTAAAAAATGCACAGGTTTTAGATCCATTCTGTGGCGTAGGGACAATGCTTATTGAACGTAACAAGCTAGTGCCAGCTACACCAATGTATGGGATTGATAGCTTTGGACAGGCTATTGATAAAGCTATTATTAATTCAAGAGCAGCGCATATGCCTATTAATTTTATTAACCGTGATTTCTTTGACTTTAAACATGGTTATTTATTTGATGAAATCTTTACGAATATGCCAGCACAAACAGGGCGTAAAAGTGAAGATGAGCTTATGATGCTTTATCATGATTTCTTTAATAAAGCTTTAGAAGTATTAAAAGATGAAGCGCTTATTGTGATGTACACAAGAAATAAAGAAATGGTAGAACGTGAAGTAAGAGCACGCGAAGCATATGAAGTGCTGAAGAAATTTGAGATCTCTAAAAAAGAAGCTGCATATGTATATATTTTAGCTGTAAAACAATAAAAATTTATAATAAAAATGACTTTTCCTTGTAGAAAAAACCAATTATGGTCGATATATCTTTGAGGAAAAGTTTTTTTTAATAAATTTATTATCTCTTGTTTCCAAAATGCATAAAATATGGTAAAATGTGACTTATTAAGGCTGTATATAACAGAGGAGTTTAATGTAGAGGGTTAAATAACATGGATAATAATAAGTTGAATACTAAAATATCTTTAAGAGAACAAGATATTTTAGGGGAAGTAAGTAATATTTGCATGGGTACTGCGGCAAGTACATTATTTACGATTTTAAATAATCGTAAAGTATCAATTACAACACCCCATGTTTGTATCTTAGGGCATGAAGAAATTGAAACATACTTTGCAAATGAAGCAGTAGCTACAGCAATTGAATCAGTAGAGGGGGTAAAAGGTACTAATCTACTTGTTTTAAAAGAAGATGATGTAAAGATTATTACAAATTTAATGATGATGGGACCTGGAATTGCAGAAGAAGGGCCAATCACAGAATTACATTTAAGTGCTGTCTCGGAAGCGATGAATCAAATGATGGGTTCTTCGTCAACAGCTCTTTCACAAATGTTAAATACATTAGTGGATATTAGTGCACCAAATGCAATGATTATCAAAGATAAAAAGGGTTGGATGAAAGAGATTGCAAGTGATATTGATGATGCAGTTGTGATTTCATTTAAAATGGAAATTGAAAACACATTAGATAGTAACATTGCACAGATTATATCAGTAGATTTTGCAAAAGAACTTATTGCAAATTTAGACCAAACTAAACTATAAATACATAAATAAGTAAAGGGAAAAGAAAATGGCAAATAGAATTGTAGTAGTAGATGATGCAGCATTCATGAGAATGATGTTAAAAGATATTTTAGTAAAAAATGGATTTGACGTAGTAGGTGAAGCTGAAAATGGTTTAAAAGCTATCGAAGCTTATAAAGAACATACACCAGACCTTATGCTTATGGATATCACAATGCCAGAACTTGATGGTATTGGGGCAGTTAAAAAAATCAAAGAACTTGATGCAAATGCTAAGATCGTTATGTGTTCAGCAATGGGACAACAAGCAATGGTATTAGAATCTATCCAAGCTGGAGCAAGAGACTTCATTGTAAAACCATTCCAAGCAGAACGTATTATTGAAGCTGTAAATAAAGTACTTGGTAAATAATTAATTTTTACGAAGAAGAGGACTTATAATAATTATATAAGTTCTCTTTTTTTATTGTCTTTATAATATTTTAACTAAATTAAGTGTTTTTTAACTAAATTAAGTAATGGGAAATATTGTGGTAAAATGACGAATGTGATAATGTTTTTGAGGATAAGAAAGAGATAGGAGAATTTATTTTATGATTAATAAAAAAATGCTTACATATGGACTAGTTGCCATAATGACAATGAGTTCAGCTCCAGTACAGCTTTTTGCACAAACAGCAAATAATGATGCCTCAATTATTGCTAAGCAAGGAGCGCCATTAACAACAGAATCTGCATTAGAAACAGCTTTTGCAGAGACACGTAAAAAACAGACATATACTGAAAGAGAAGAAAGTTTAATTACAGTAACTAAAGATGGTGAAATTACACAAAGCTTTGACATTTCATATAAATGGGATGAGAGCTGGTTCTTCCAAGATAATACTGCATTTAATCAAGAGTTAGCAAAAGCATCATCAATTTTAGCAGCACTTTCATACTACTCTTCACAAATTGACCTGCAAGTAAATGAAGAGAGTGCATCAACATATGCTTATGCATTTGATAGTGAAGATGGGGATATCAACAATATATCAGGTATTAGAAAAGTACTTGAATCTCATAAGTTAAAAGATGTTAAAGAATATAACTTAAGAAATTTTGCAGATGATGAACATGTTGCACAATTTAATGTTGCGCACAAAAAAATAGGCAAAGGTAAAGATAAAAAAGAACTGGTTGTAATTAGTATTCGTGGTACAAGGGGAGAAATGGAATGGCTTAGTAACTTTGCAATGGGTCAAGACTCAGAGTTTGGTAACGTCTCAGAATGGACAGAAAAACAAAATCACATGGGATTCGATATTGCAGCTAACAGAATCGTTGAACTTGTAAATGAATACATGAATCAATACAAGGTAAAAGGTGATGATGTAACATTTTGGATTACAGGACACTCTAGAGGAGGGGCACTTGCTAACCTTGTAGGTAAAAAATTAGAAGATCAAAACTTTGATACATATACATATTCATTTGCGACACCTAATACAACATTAGATGTAGATGCACCAAATCAGTATCCAAGTATTTTTAACATTGTAAATGAAGATGATCTTGTACCAGCTGTACCATCTGAAGCATGGGGATTCACAAAATATGGTCAAACATTTAATGTAGATATGACAGAAGACTTAAAACCTCTTTGGAAAGATATGGTAGGGGAAAAATATACAACAGAATCTGCATCAGGTCTTACATCTACACTTAATGCTTTAGGAGATATCATTAGTGATAGAAATGAAGCACATATTTATGGTGAAGACTTATCACAATATACAGTAACGAAATCATTTACATCAGTAGAGAAGAGAGCACAAGCATTAGCATCTATTCCAGAAGCATGTATGCCATATGCAGAAATCGAACTTTATGAATCAGTAAATGTATTTGGTAAAACAACTTACAATTATAAAATGCTTCAAAAGCCAATGTACTTTATTACAGCTGCTGGATTAAACTTAGCAGGGACAATGGGGCCACTTGAATTTGTTGCATTTGATGTAGCAAATGCTTATAAGACATCTAAATTAAGATTAATGGCTTCAGGTATTGCTGGGCTTTCTCACCCACACTATATGGAAACATATATCCTTTTAGCAGATAACATGTAAATTAAACATTTAAGAACATTAGAACAAGCCTCAGTAGCAGCTAGTTATATTGATGAAAAGTAAATATTAATATAGAAGAAAAGGTTATTATAATATAAATTATTTTATATTATAATAACCTTTTTGTTTATATAAATGGTTAAAAATGTAACACAAAGATTTATATTGATTAAAAAGCTTTAAGTATTATACAATCATAAATGGAAATTTAAAGTACTATGTATCATCGGGGGAGATATGTAGTTAAAGGAGATGTGTACATGAGTATTTTAAAGAATCAGAAGGTAATATGGATGTGTTTGATTGTGGCAGTAGTGGCTAGTTTAAGTTTAAAAAATCATATTAATTTAACGGCCCAAGAAATGCAGATAGGACAGGAAGAAGCGCATGGAGAGCTAGATGAAAGAGCTATTTTTGCCTGTGTAGAAGGGGATGATATACAAGGTGATGGAAGTATTGAAAAGCCTTATAAAAGTATAGAAAAAGCTCTAAATAATACTAGCCCAGGACAAACACTCTATATAAGGGGAGGTGTATATACTCAGGCTATCACATTCAAAAAATCAGGAAAAGAAAATGCATATATTAAAGTTTGTAATTATCCAGGAGAGGAAGTAATATTTGATTACAGTGAGTGTAATAAGGAAATTATGATGAACCTTGGCGGTCAATCGTATATTCATATAGAGGGTTTAGAGTTTAGAAATAATAAAAATAAATGGATTTATGGTTTCTATTTAGGTGATGGAGAACATCATATTACCATTAAGAATAATAAGATTCATGATTTATATGCATCTAAGCCAAGTTCAACAAGTTCTGGAGCTAATGCAATTATATGTTATGGAGGAAGAGCAGATAAGAGCATTAACAACATTTTAATAGAAGGCAATGAAGTGTATGATTGTAACACTGGTTGGTGTGAAGCAATTTCTATAACAGGGAATTGTGAGTACATAAGTGTAATCAATAATAATGTAAGAAATACAGGAAATATAGGAATAGATTTTGCTGGTAACTTCGGTTATTGCAGTGATATGAGTTTAGATCAGCCACGATACTGTGAAGCTATAGGAAATGTGATTTCAAATGAAAATAGTCCTAATGCAACTAGTTATGGTCTTTATGTGGATGGAGGTAGAGATATTTTATTTGATAGAAACATTATTTATGATTGTGCAGGTGGGATAGAGGTGGGTGCAGAAGAACCTTCAGATTATCCTACAAAGAATATTATTGTAAGAAATAATCTTGTTTACAATAATATAGAAAATGGTATTACTGTAGGTGGTTATTACATTGGTGGTGGCAAGGCAAAAAATATAAAGATTTATAATAATACAGTTATTAATAACGGAGCAGAAAATGGTGAACTTGTAGTGTCTATTGTAGATGGATTAGAGGTTGCCAATAATATTTTTTATACAAATGAGAGAAAACCTTTTATTAATAGTCCATTCAAAAGGACTTATACAAAGAATGTAAAATTTAGTCATAACGTATATTATAGTAGATATAATGAAGAAGAAGCTGAATTTGAAATACAAGGCAAAGGAATTAGTGGCATTGCAAACTGGCGTGAAGCATATGAAACATCTGCTATATTTGGTGAGCCTGAGTTTAAAAATATGTCAGATTACCAATATGCTTTAGTGAAAGGTTCTATTTATAATAAATAATAGCTATAAGAAAGCTGAAATGTTAAAGGTGTATAGAGCCTTTAACATTTCAGCTTTTTTATTCAACATAAAGCACTAAAGTACTTTTAAAATATTAAATATATATTAATATATAATTATAAATAAATGTTTAGGAAGACATGATTCTTATATTTTTAATTGGGGGGATAAGATGGAAAAATATATTAGGAATAGGCAACAAAGAACAATAATACTTATATCAATTACTGTACTTATGATTATGCAATTAGTAACCCCAGCAATAGTTATTAAGAATTTACAGGCACATAGGTGTGAGGAAGCAAGTTGTGAAACTGTACAAAGTGAGAATGTTATTAAGGAGACAGGTTTATTTAAAACTTCTAAGAAGCATTCAGATACAAGCTATATGACATCTTACACACTAGATTATTCATGGTTTTTTGAAGATAACTTGCGTTTTAATGAAGAATTATGTCATACGGCGGCTATGTGGTCTGCGTTAGTATATGATGGATATAGTTTTAATGGAAAGACTATGGAAGAAACATTAGCACGTTATATGGATGGATATGAATACATTGATATACAAGGCAATGAATCAGATGTACATGGGGTACATGCCTATATAGGGCATAAGCTTATTAAATATGATCAAAAAATCAAAGAGGTTGTCATGATTACTATACGAGGAACTGCTGAGAGAAGTGAGTCAATAAGTAACTTCGATATAGGTAGTACAAACCAATATAATCTTGAAGAAGACTGGACAAATGTTAATAATACGAAGGGATTTGATATAGCAGCAACTAGAGCTTTAAGAGAGATTAATAAGTATATAGAAATGCAGCTAGATAAAAATGTAACAGATAAACCAGCTGTTTTCCTTACAGGACATTCTAGAGGTGGTGCTATAGCCAATATTTTAGCCAATAAAATGTATATTCAAAGTAATATAGGAGACATATATGCCTATACCTTTGCTTCACCCAATACAACTACAAGTGCAGATGCCAGGCAGTTATGTCCATACATATTTAATATAGTGAATGAAGAAGACCTTGTGCCATGCCTACCACCCAAAAAATGGAGGTTTGATAGATATGGACGTACTATCTCTAAAAAATTAAATGAAGTTGAAAGAGCAGATTTTAAAAATAAAGTAGGTAAGAAATATCGTACCCCTACAACAGAAGAGCTAGAAGATATTGTACAGGTATTTGCGCAGACATCAGAAAACAGAGATGTGTGCTATAAACAAGGAGATGTCTCGCCAGTAACATTGACTAAAAGGCAATATGAAAATCTAGACGTAGAATTGAAGGATTATTATAGTGTAGTGGTTAATCCTAGAGACCCTAATAAATATGATTTATATCAGCAGCCCATGTATTTTATGACATTATTAGGGACTGTAGCAAATGCAGAAGATAATATCAGTGAAAAGAAAAAGTTTGTTTTAAATAATGTAGCCAAAGAGTATGCACCAGCTAAATGGAAGTTTATAAAATCTTCAGCTAAAATAAAAGATGCACATTACCCAGATACATATATTATCATTAGTAAAATGCACAGTTAAGTATTTGGAGGTAAGTAAGTTTTAATAACTATTTGAATCTGAATAGAAAAAGGAGTTGTTTACAAGATTTTGTGGACAACTCCTTTTTTTGTTTGGATAACAAATTATGTGTATCATTTTGCACTGGCACTATTTTATGACATGAGTGCACATCGACATATTATGGTTACTGTTTCAAAGAAGCACCAAGTAGCAATGTCAGAAAAGCTGTATGTTTATAGTTCACCTGCAGAAAGGTTGCCAATGAATCTAGGTGGAAAGCTAACATCAGGTGAAATTGAAATTTATATGGATCATAATGTGCATGAACATTAATAAATAGGGGGAGAGAGTATGAAGAAAGAATCACGTAGTAAAGGTTGCGGAAAGGAAAAAAAACGTCCACATAGACCAGATCCATCTAAGTCACGAAGATCTAGATTACCTGAAGTGAGCGGCGGCTTGTCAGGTGGAGAATTAGACGGAAATTTAGTAAGAGAGGAATTAGCTGCGGGGTTAGCAGAGCATATGGGGGAATCAGCTTTAATCGTACTAGATGCAGCACAACTTAATATATTAAATCAGGTATTTAGACCTATTATGTGTGGTCAAATTATTGAAGTTGGAAGTGAATATGTAGTACTTCACAATGTAAATATTAAAATGAGTAATGCACCGGAATTTATTTTTCCAACAGATTTAGTTATTCCGTTAGTAAACGTTGTATGGTTTTTAGCACCATATGATTGTTCAGTTAGATTTTCACTTTATTAATAGGGGGGAGAAAAAGTGGAAGAGTCATTATTTGATAAATTAATAAATGGTGAAGGTAATAAGATTCTTGTTATGACAGAAGCATTTCCATTCTTTATAGTAGGGACATTAGAAGAAGTAGGGACATCATGCATTAGTATAACGGCTGAATTTGGCGTACCTGCACCACTTAAAGGACAACTTTTTAACATTCAATTAGAGCATATATCTGCATTTTTTGTAGAACAAGTACCAGGGGAAATACCAGCTATTTAGGCAGATAGGGGGCGTTGTAAATGGTGATTAGACATTTTGATATATCAGCCATTCAAGTTCCTATTGTCTATAATAAGTATGGGGATGTGGACCCGAATGGACTTATGTATATATTAGATGAAAATAAAGAGAAAGTAAAAGAGCAGATTAGGCAGTGCCCAGGAACCTTTGTCAATTTAGTGCAGCCTTTGGTTATACGTGTGCATGAAGGAGATACAGTAGAAATTAAATTTACCAATGAATTATGTTTTGCAGCATCTATGAATGTAAAAGCACTGCCATATAAGGTGCAACAATCTGATGGTGCTTTTGTAGGGGGAAATGTGAGCACACTAGCTCAGCCTAATGAAAGCATTGTGTATAGATGGCAAGCAGAATTTCAGGGGGCTTTTCACTTTAGTGATTTAGGCAATCCATTAAGCTCAGAAATAGGTAGCAATTTGCATGGTTTATTTGGTGCAATTGTTGTAGAAGCACCAGGAAGTACCTGGACAGATCCTCAAACGGGATGTCCACTTAAGAGTGGTGTCTTTGCAGATATTCATCATCCTTTTAAACCGGATTTTAGGGAATTCGTTACAATCTTTCATGATGAAGCCCCAGTTAAGAATAGATTTGGAGAAACACCAGTAGATCCAATGACAGGTTTTCATTCTATGACGCGCTCTATTAACTATCGTGCAGAACCTATGCGTAATCGTATGAATCTTATTATGGAAGGCGTAGTATGTCCTTACTGCGAAGGTGAAGAAGTGCATCATGACTCATGGGTATTTGGTGATCCACCACCTACGGTACTTCCTAGATGTTATAGGGCAGACCCTGTAAGATGGTATGCAATTCATGGTGGTGTAAAGGAAACCTATATTTTCCATTTACATTTGCAGCAATGGTTATCTGAACCTACTGTACAAGAATCTTTCTTAAATGATTCCCGTGCATTAGGTCCAGGAGAGACAATTGGATTTGATATTTTGTATGGTGCAGGTAGTTTACAAAAAGCATATGGGGATGTTATTTACCATTGCCACCTATATCCTCACTTTGATGAAGGTATGTGGGGAATTCAACGTATTCACGATGTATTAGAAGATGGAAGTAGGTTTTATCCAGATGGTACACCGATTACGAGATTAATGCCACTTCCAGATAGGCCATGTCCACCAAGACCGACTGCAGAGCGTCCTGGCTTTCCATTTTTTATTCCAGGAAAGGTAGGCTGTAGAAGCCCAGTACCACCTATTGGATATGATAGAGATTTTCCAATTACTCAGTTAGAGAAAAATGCCTTAGCTGATAATTGGAAGGAAGGTGCACTTTTTGTTAATCCATGTCCACCAGATGCACCAATACGTCGTTATGATATTGTAGGCATTCAAAGAAATATTGTTTATAATGAAGCCAATTGGCATGATCCTGAAGGTAGGTTCTATGTATTAGCGGAAGATGAAGAAGCGGTTATGAACGGTACCAAGAATCCGGAGCCACTTTTTATTAGGGCATTAGCTGGAGAGTGTATAGAAATTCATTTTACAAATAAGTTTCCTGAGGAGTTAGGCCCTAATGCTTTCCAAATTTTAGTGCATACTTTATTTGCATCTACTCATGTACACTTTGTTAAGTTTGATGTATTATCATCTGATGGTGCCAATACGGGTTGGAATTACTTTACTGGAGCAGCGCATAACTAAACTGTAATCTTTAGATGGTATGCAGATGTAGAACTTAAAGTTTGCTTTTTCCATGATCACCTTTTTGCAAATTCAGTACAATTACATGGTTTATTTGGCGGCATGATTATCGAGCCAGAAGGTTCAAGTTTCTTTGACTCTCATACAGGAATACCTACTACAGCAGGAACACAGGTAACTATTAGAAATCCATTTATTCCTAACTTCAGAGAGTTCTGTTTAGCAGTACATGACTGGATACCAGCTTATGATAATAATAATGAGCCACTTAATCCGCCAGAGGAGCCAGGTATGATGGAGGATATGGGTGTTGTAGCCTTTAACTATAGAAGTGCACCATTTCAAATTAGAGAGGGAGATCCTGCCTATGTATTTAGTTCTTATGTACATGGGGATCCAAAGACACCAGTATTTGAGGGATATGCAGGAGATCCTGTTAGGGTAAGATTAATTGATGGTGCTCATGAAGAATCTCATGCAATTAACTTCAATCGTTATATGTGGCATAGAGACAGAACAGATGTAGATTCACCAATTATACAAGAACAGCATATTGGTATTTCAGAAACATTTACCTTTGAATTTTCATTAGACAGTTTAAGTGGCAATAGAGACTTTGATGTCCTTTATTATTCAGGTGGTATGGATGATTTATGGCTAGGTACTTGGGGAATTACTAGAGTAAGAGGCAAACGAATACCTAACTTAACACCTCTTGGCGATAGACCACTTTTACCTGGTAGAATAGAGCCATTACCTCAAAAAACAGGAGAAAAACCACCTAGGGCAACTAATCCAGGTAATCCATTCCCTAAAGGTACGAAGGTAAAATACTATAAGGTAGCAGCAATTCAATCTAAGATAATGTATAACAAATTTGGTGATAATGACCCATATGGTATGGTGTTTGTAGACTATAGAGATGTACCACAATTTCCAGAAGTACCAGTTCAAGTGCCTTGGCCTTACAGTCCAAGAGTATCTATGAATAGTCAAGGCGCAGAATATGACGTATTAGGTTCTGATGGGGCTACTGTAGGATTTAATCCAGATCAAACAATAGGTGTAGGAGAATCTATTACCTATAGATGGTTTTATCCAGAAACGACGACTCAGGCTATAGTAGTAGATATGGGAGATGTAATGAATCACAGAAAACATGGCCTATTTGGTGGTATTAATGTAGCAGAAATGGGATCTAAACATTATAATCCATTTACAGGCAAGAAATGTGATGTAGGGGATTAGTTTATTATTCACAATCCATTTTTACCAGATTACAGGCAGTTTATGTTACTCATACACAATGGTATTTATATGGAAGATAAAAATGGTGAACTTCTTCCAAAATTCTTCTTTAATCCAGAGTTAGGACCAGCTGATGAAGAATTTGATACAGAAGACCAAGGTATGAAAGGATATAATTTACGAAGTGAACCATTTTATAATAGATTATTACAAAATCCGAATATAGGAGAAGTATTTAGATCTATTGATTTAGAGGATATATCAACACCAATATTCTATGCAAATCCGGGTGATCCTGTTACCTATAAACTGCTAATGCCAGCAGAAAAGCCAAGAGCAACGAGCTTTTACTTGCATGAACATGCTTATCAAAGTGAAAGTGAAAATATTAATTCGCCAATTATAGGTGCAAGAGGTGCCATAACAATAGGTGGTACGTATAAGAGTGAAATGTTAGCTGGTGCAACAGCAGGTATAGGGCAACCAGGAGATTATATGTATCAATCAGCTAATATTAGATGGGATATTGAGGAAGGTATGTGGGGCATTATGCATGTAGATAGAGAAGACGAGATTGTAGTTCCACTAAAAGATTAAATAGGCTTATTTTCTATTCGGATAACTTAAGCGAGAGAAAAGTAGAAGGAGCTGCTTGCAAAGTTTATTTTGCAAGCAGCTCCTTTTCATGCCTCGTATCTATTAAGTTTATTGCCATTCAGTGTCTTCTACTTTAAGTCCCGGGATAGAAGAAGCTTTAAAGACAGGATCTTGAATACCTTGTTGACGTTGTTTTTTATAATCTTTTAAACAAGCAATAGATTGACCACTTAATATAGTAATAGTGATAAGGTTGATAATGGCCATAAGTCCCATGAAGACATCGGCTAAATCCCAAACGATAGAAACTTTAAGAATTGAACCAATTAAAACCATTGTGATAACTAAAACACGATAAATATTCATAAATGTTTTATTGTATTTAATAAATTCAATGTTAGATTGCCCGTAATAATAGTTTCCAACAATAGAACTAAATGCAAATAATAAAATACAAATAGCAATGAAATAACTTCCGAAATTACCAAATTGAGCTGTTAATGCAGCTTGAGTAAGTTCAATACCTGTTAAATTTGTATTTGTATAATCACCAGCAAGTAAGATGATGAATGCTGTACAGCTACAAATAATAATTGTATCTACGAATACACCAAAGGCTTGAATAAGTCCTTGTTTTACAGGGTGGCTTACAGTAGCAGTAGCAGCAGCATTAGGAGCACTACCCATTCCGGCTTCATTAGAGAAGAGCCCTCTTTTAACACCATACATAATTGTTCCGGCAATACCACCTACACCTATTTCACGAAGTCCAAAAGCATTTTCGAAGATAAGTGCAAAAACACCAGGAATCTCTTTAATATTAAGAAGCATGACGAGAACAGCAACAGCAACATATAAAAGGGCAAAGATTGGTACAATTACTTCAGATACTTTTGCAATACGTTTAGTACCACCAAAAATTACAATGGCAGTTACAATACTAATAATAATACCTAGCACAAGTTTATTAATGCCAAATGCAGAACTAAAAGCAGCTGTAATTGTATTTGATTGTACCGCATTGAAGATAAGTCCAAAACTAATAGTGATAAGTGCAGCGAAGATAATACCTAACCAACGCATACCAAGTCCCTTTTCCATGTAGTAAGCTGGACCACCACGGAAACCAACTTCATCTTTGGATTTATAGATTTGTGCAAGGGTGCTTTCGATGAAGCTAGAAGCAGCACCTAAAAGGGCGATGAGCCACATCCAAAATACAGCACCAGGGCCACCAAAGGCGATGGCAATCGCAACGCCTGCAATATTACCAGTACCTACACGAGAAGCAGTACTGATACAGAAAGCTTGAAATGAAGAAATGCTATTTGATTTTTTGTCAGATTTGCCAATGCCATCACCAAGTAAACGAAGCATTTCTTTAAAGTACGAAAATTGAACAAAGCCTGTTCGAATAGTAAAGTAAACACCTAAAACAATCAAGGGAATAATAAGTAGATTACCCCAAAGGATGTTGTTAAGTGTTTGGACAAGTTGATTTAAAAAGTCCATAATATCTGCCATCCTCCTGTAGTCTATAAGCGTGCGAGAATATCACGCAATATGAATATGTGTTTAAGTTATTATATTTGAAAATTGGTACTTCGTCAAATAAGTGTCTCTATATTGTAGCTAAATAATACATGTATAAAAAAGCTAAAAGTAAAATATGTTATAAAATTTCCATTAACTGGTCGTGACATCACTAAAACATTAGATAATTAGTGTAAAAATACAGAGGTTTTTTAACTTGTCATGACAAGTTGGGGGGTAAAACGTGACATGATAGGTTAAAGCAATTGTTGCGCAGCTTAACTAGGTATAGAATGAAACTCGGAAAGGGGGTATGAACATGAGAAGAAAAATCATGGGCTTACTAGTAGTAATTGCTATGTGCTTTTCGCTAATACCAGCTAATTGCGTTTTTGCAGCACAAGTAATTACAGAAAACAAGACCGGTAATCAAAGTGGCTATGACTATGAGTTATGGAAAGATTACGGAAATACTAGCATGACACTAAATAGTCCAACAACATTTAGTTGTCAATGGAGTAACATTGGTAATGCGTTATTCCGTATCGGTAAGAAATTTGGTTCAACTAAGACTTACCAAGAACTTGGTAATATCTCTGTAAACTATGCATGTGATTACAAACCAAATGGTAATTCATACTTATGTGTTTATGGATGGACTCAAAGTCCTTTAGTTGAATACTACGTTGTAGACAGTTGGGGTACTTGGAGACCACCTGGAGCAACACCAAAAGGACAAATCACAGTGGATGGTGGTACTTATGATGTATATGAAACAACTAGAGTAAATAAACCATCAATCGAAGGCGACACAACATTCAAGCAATATTGGAGTGTACGTACATCTAAGAGAACAAGTGGAACCATTTCTTTAAGTGAACACTTTAAGAAATGGGAAGCAATGGGACTTAAGATGGGTAAAATGTATGAAGCAGCATTAACAGTTGAAGGTTACGAAAGTAGCGGTAGTGCTAATGTAACTAAAAATGATATTGTAGTTGGTGGATCAGTATCACCACAACCAGAAAATCCATCACAACCACAAAATCCAACAACACCAGTAGGAAACTACGCAACATTAAAAGATGGTTGGTACTACATAAAAGACAATAACTCACAAAAATACCTTCAAGTAAAAGGTAATACAGGTGCAGATGGTCAAAATGTAGAAATCGGAACAGGTACTGGTGCACAAGGCCAAAAATGGTATTTAAAAAATGTTGGAGATGGATATGTAACACTTAAGAATGGTACAGGATATGCTTTAGACGTAGTTAATGGTGAAAATGAGGACAGTACAAATGTTCAAGTTTACACAGTTCATGGTCTTGACGGACAATTATTTAAGTTATTAAAAACACAAAAAGATGGTGTATATGGTATCGTAACAAAATGCTCAACAGATACTAAAGGATTAGATGTAGAAGATAAATCTACAGCTGATGGCGCAAATGTACAACAATACTCTTATTATGGTGGAGCTAACCAAGTATGGGTGTTAGAGTCTTGTGATAATACAAAACCAACAGAGCCAACAGACCCAACAGACCCAATAGGTCCAGTAGGTAATTACGCAACATTAGAAGATGGTTGGTATTATATTAAAGATAACAACTCTCAAAATTACCTTCAAGTAGCAAATAATACAGGTTCAGATGGTCAAAACGTAGAAGTTGGTAAAGGAACAGGCGTTGAAGGTCAAAAATGGTACCTTAAAAACGTTGGAGATGGCTATGTAACACTTAAGAATGGTACAGGATATGCTTTAGACGTAGTTAATGGTGAAA